>JAGBDQ010000125.1 GCA_017937415.1 Oscillospiraceae bacterium | reverse complement strand
GGGAGCTGCTGAGCAAGTATGAGTTCCCCGGTGACGACATCCCCATCATCAAGGGTTCCGCCCTGAACGCCCTGATCAGCGAGTCCACCGATCCCGCCGCTCCCGAGTACACCTGCATCAAGGAGCTGATGGACGCCGTCGACAGCTATATCCCCACTCCTGACCGTGCCACCGACAAGCCCTTCCTGATGCCCGTGGAGGACGTGTTCACCATCTCCGGCCGCGGCACCGTGGCCACCGGCCGTGTGGAGCGCGGCGTGGTGAAGATGAACGACAACGTGGAGATCGTGGGCCTGATGGACGAGAAGAAGACCACCGTCATCACCGGCATCGAGATGTTCCACAAGATGATGGACGAGGCTCAGGCCGGCGACAACATCGGCACCCTGCTGCGTGGTATCGCCAAGACCGACATCGAGCGCGGCCAGGTCATCTCCAAGCCCGGCTCCATCCATCCCCACACCAAGTTCCGCGGCCAGGTCTACGTCCTGACCAAGGACGAGGGCGGCCGTCACACCCCCTTCTTCAACAACTACCGTCCCCAGTTCTACTTCCGGACCACCGACGTGACCGGCGTCATCTCCCTGCCCGAGGGTGTTGAGATGTGCATGCCCGGCGATAACGTGGAGATGGACGTGGAGCTGATCACCCCCATCGCCATCGAGGAGGGCCTCCGCTTCGCTATCCGCGAGGGCGGCCACACCGTGGGTTCCGGCGTTGTCATCAAGATCAACGAGTAATCTGATTTGCCATGATACCTCTTTCTGAGGTTGGTGGATAGGTGGAAGAGGACCGGCCTTCGGGCCGGTCCTTTTCTATCCCCGGACCGCTTGCGAAAGGGGAAATATTGTGTTATACTTCTGAACAACAGATCATAAAAATACAGATAGGGAAGTGGACCTATGCCGCAGAGTACCGGCCTGACCAACAACGACGCCCAGGAGACTATAGACCTGATCGAAAATACCGTCAAAAACTTTTCCTGGCAGACCCTGGTGATGCTGGTCTGCCTGCTGGTGGCCAGCTATGTGGTCATCCGTTTGGTGGTGGCTGCGGCCGACCGGACCATGGAGCGCTCGGGGATGGACAAGGGGATCCGCACCTTCCTGCGCTCGGGACTGAAGGTCCTTTTGTGGCTGGTGGCCCTCTGCATCCTGCTGGGGTATCTGGGGGTGCCCATGACCTCTCTGGTGGCTGTCCTCAGTGTGCTGGGCCTGGCGGTCTCCCTGGCCATTCAGGGGATCCTCTCCAACCTGGCGGGGGGCATTATGATCGTCTCCACCCGGCCCTTCGGCGCCGGGGACTATGTGGAGGTGGGGGACATTGGCGGCACGGTGAAGGAGGTTGGCCTTGCCTACACGGTGCTCACCACCCCGGACAATAAGGTGATCCATATTCCCAACGGGGAGATCTCGGGCAAGACCATTGTCAACTACTCGGCCAACGACACCAGAAGGGTGGAGGTCAAGTTTACGGTCTCCTACGACGCCAAGCCCGAGACCGTAAAGGACTGTATCGCCCGGGTGGCCGGGGAGCACCCCAAGATCCTCTTTACTCCCGAGCCCACCGCCCGGGTCAACGGCTACGGCAGCAGCTCGGTGGAGTATGAGGTCCGGGTGTGGTGCGCCACGGAGGATTACTGGGACGTGTACTTTGACCTCCAGGAGCAGGTGAAGGAGGCCTTTGACAAGGCCGGGGTGGAGATGACCTACGACCATTTGAATGTGCATATGATAGAGAAGTAACCACAGGAAAAGGCAGCGCTTTCCGCGCTGCCTTTTCCATTACGTTCCGCCCAGCCCGCAGAGGAAATCTGTTCCCATGAGCTCGCCGCCCACCACCGTGTTTTTGCAGAGGAGCAGGTGGGCCGTCACCTCCCCGCCGTTGGGGTGATTGAGCACCTGGTAGGTGTACCGCTTCACCCGCTTGCCGGCGTACTTACTGAGGTCAAAGCCCTGGGAGGACTGGAGCGCCAGATACTGCTCGTACTCTGTTCCGAACTCCTCGGGCATGGCCAGCTCCTCCACCAGAACGGCCTCGGGGGAGACCTGGAGCCCCCAGCTCTCCAGATAAGCCACCCGGTCCTCGGCGGATCTGACTCCCTTTGGGTCAGGCTCGGCGGCTGCCGAGGCCGGACGGGAGATGGCCGTCATCGCCACAGCCAGAGCGGCGCCCGCCACCACTACGGCGGCCAGAACGGCCGCCAGCTTTCGTTTGTGTATTTTCGCGGTCCAGATAAACACATCCATCGCCCCTTTTTATGGTTTTACTCCATGGATATGGCAAAAGGGCTTGACCTATGCTACAATAGACAGGAAAAGAAAGGGGGGGACTTTATGGAACGGCTGGATAAGATCCTGTCCTCCACCGGGCGGTGGTCCCGGCGGGAGGTGAAGGAGCTGGTACGCGCGGGCCGGGTGACGGTGGACGGCGTTCCCGCCCAAAGCCCGGAGCAAAAGGCTGACCGGGCGGGATCGGAGATCCGGGTGGACGGGGAAAGCATTTCTGCGTCCCAATATACTTATCTGATGATGAACAAGCCCGCCGGGCTGGTGTCGGCCACCGAGGACCCCCGGGAGCCCACGGTGCTCTCCCTGCTGCCCGGGCATCTGCGGAAGATCGGCCTTTTTCCCGCCGGGCGGCTGGACAAGGACACGGTGGGGCTGCTGCTCCTCACCAACGACGGCGTTTTGGCCCACGAACTGCTTGCCCCCAAAAAGCACGTGGACAAGACCTATCTGGTCCGGGTGGAGGGACGGTTTGACGACGCTGACGTGACCGCCTTTCGGGAGGGGATCACTCTGGCGGACGGATATGCCTGCCTTCCCGCCGGATTGGAGCTGACGGGCCCGGACCAGGCCCTGGTGACGCTCCACGAGGGGAAGTATCACCAGATCAAGCGAATGTGCGCCGCACGGGGCAAGCCGGTGGCGTTTCTGAAGCGGCTCACCTTCGGGCCGCTGGCCCTGGACGGGAATTTGGCCCCGGGAGAATGGCGGGAGCTGACGGAGGAGGAGATCGAAAGCCTTCGTCAAAATAAACAAAAAAACTTGAACATTCCTATTGAAATCGACGGGGAAAGACGCTATAATATAGAATGAACGAGTTTCGAGAGAGAAAAAACTTTATGAGGAGGGACCCCAATGCCAAACCGTATTTTCCAAAGCGTTGTGCAGCAACTGAAAGAGAGTACAGGACGGACAGTGGGCATTATTGACGGAGATGGAGCCGTGATCGCCTGCGATGATCTCTCCCTTGTGGGAATGATCTGGGGCAATACAGTGGATCCCATCAACAAGGCCGAGGGCGGGCTTGTGACCATGGGCGGCCGGACCTTCAAGGCCCTGGACAGCTGGGGCAGCCAGTTTGACTACGCCGGCTTCATCGAGGGGGAGGACGCCGAGGCCCAGACCCTCTGCGCCGTGGCTACCGTGGCGCTTAACGGCGCCAAGCAGAGCTATGAGGAGAAGCACGACAAGGGGACCTTCCTGAAGAACGTGATCTCGGACAACATCCTTCTGGGAGACATCTATGTCCGGGCCAAGGAGCTCCACCTGACCTGCGAAGCCTTCTGGGCCGTCCTTTTGGTGCGGAAGGGGGACGAGGGGGACGAGGTGGAACAGACCGCCATGGTGGACCTGATCCAGACCCACTTCCCCGACCGGCAGAGCGATTTCGTCCTGCCCGTGAACGACAACGATGTAGCCATCATCAAGCAGGTGCCCGAGGAGATGGAGGACGACCTTCTGGACAACATTGCCCGGCAGGTGCAGGCCTCTCTGGACCGGGAGATGGAGCTGAAGGTGGTCGTTGGCATCGGCACCGTGGTGAACAACATCCGGGAGCTGGCCCGCTCCTACAAGGAGGCCCAGCTGGCCATCGAGGTGGGCAAGGTCTTCGAGACCGAGCGCACGGTCATCAACTACGACTATTTAGGCATCGGCCGCCTGATTTATCAGCTGCCCACCACCCTGTGTGAGATGTTCCTCCACGAGGTGTTCAAGAAGAATCCCATCGACGCTCTGGACGCCGAGACCCTCTTTACCATCAATAAATTTTTCGAGAACAACCTGAACGTGTCCGAGACTGCCCGGAAGCTCTTTGTCCACCGGAACACGCTGGTCTACCGGCTGGAGAAGATCAAGAAGCTCACCGGACTTGACCTGCGCGAGTTTGACGACGCCATCACCTTCAAGGTGGCCCTTATGGTCAAGAAATACCTGGTCTCCAGGGGCATCGAGGATTAAGACAAAAAAATTTTCGGGGGCTGTCGGACCCTTCCTCCCGGCGGGGAAGGGCCGGCGGCCCTTGTTGTAAGCTGGATTTTCTCACTGAAGGAGTATGGCATGATTCGCTTTTTGGACGTCCAAAAAACTTACGAGAACGGGACCAAGGCCTTGAAGGGGGTCTCCCTCCGCATAGACGATGGGGAGTTCGCCTTTCTGGTGGGGCCCTCGGGCTCGGGAAAATCTACCATAATCAAACTCATCACGGGGGAGGTGCAGTGCACCTCCGGCAAGCTGATGGTCAACGGCTACAACCTGAACAGCATCCGCCCCAGACAGGTGCCCTATATGCGCCGGACACTGGGGGTCATTTTCCAGGATTTCCGCCTCATCGAGAAAAAGACGGTGCGGGAGAACCTGGAATTTGTTATGCGCGCGGTGGGAGCCGGTCCCCGGGAGATCCGCCAGCGGATCCCATACGTGCTGGACCTGGTGGACCTGGGCCGGAAGGAGGACCGCTACCCGGCCCAGCTTTCGGGCGGTGAGCAGCAGCGGGTGGCCATTGCCCGTGCTTTGGTGAACAATCCCCACATGATCATCGCTGACGAGCCCACGGGCAACCTGGACCCGGCCCGCTCCCTGGAGATCATGATGCTGCTGGAGAAGATCAACGAGCTGGGGACCACCATGCTGGTGGTGACCCACGAGAAGGAACTGGTGAACCGCTTCTCCAAGCGGGTCATCGCCATTGAGAACGGACGGATCATCAGCGACGAAACAGGCGGGTATTATAAACATGAAGAGATCATTTAATTTGGGTTATTACATCGCTGAGGGCTTTCGCTCCATCTTTGCCCACGGCCTCATGTCCTTCGCCGCGGTCTTTATGATCCTGGCCTGCCTTCTCATCATGGGCTCCTTCTCCCTGGTGGCCGTGAACTTAGAGCGGGAGCTGGGAGAACTGGAGCGGGACAACCAATTCCTGGCCTTTGTGGACGAGACCTATACCCGGGAGCAGGCCCTGGCCCTTCAGGCCACCCTGGAGCATATTCCCAACGTGGCCCGGGTGGAGTTCACCGCCAAGGAGGAGGCCAAGGAGAACTACGCGGCGCAGTATGCCGAGGATAAGAACTCCTCTTTATACAGCGAGCTTCCCGACGAGGTCTTCCGGGATCGGTACGCCGTCTTTATGGAGGACCTTTCCCTCATGGGCGAGACCATTGAGCGGGTGGACGCAGTGGAGGGGATCGACGGCCACCAGGCCGCCCCCGAGGTGGCCGAGGGCTTCCTCATGGTGCGCAACATCGCCGGGGCGGTGGCCATGATCCTCATTGTGCTGCTGCTCATTATCTCCCTCTTTATCATCTACAACACCATCAAGCTGGGCACCTTCACCAGAAGGGAAGAGATCGCCATCATGAAGATGTGCGGGGCCACCAACGGCTTTGTCCGGGCTCCCTTCATTGTGGAGGGGATCCTGCTGGGCCTTGCGGGGGCGGTGCTGGCCTTCTTCTGCCAATGGGGGGTCTATGAGCTCATTGGCCGCACCATGGACACGGGCCACACCATCGAGCTTATCACCATCATCCCCTTCCGGGAGCTGGCCCGTGGTCTTTTGGCCGTCTTTGCCGCCACCGGACTGGTGGTGGGTACCGGGGGAAGCGTCATGGCCATCCGGAAATTCCTGCAAGTTTGACCTTTGGAGGAAATGATCGTGAAGCAAAATCAAATCCCAAAAAAGAAACGGAAAAAAATCGACTGGCGGAGGGTTTTCGTGACCGTCCTTGCCCTTGTCATGGCATTGGCCCTGCTGCTGCCCCTCTTTGGCACCCTCCTCGGGGGCGCCCAGGCGGCTACCCAGGGGGAGCTGAAGGACCAGATCTCCGGCTTGAAGGACGACG
Source organism: Oscillospiraceae bacterium (assembly GCA_017937415.1). Taxonomy (GTDB): domain Bacteria; phylum Bacillota; class Clostridia; order Oscillospirales; family Oscillospiraceae; genus Vermiculatibacterium. Next base: position 1,792 of record JAGBDQ010000125.1, on the reverse strand, counting down.
CCGAGGAGGCCGCCCAGCGGAAGAAGGAGCTTCAGGCCCAGATCGACGCCATCAAGGGGGACAAGGAGAAGGCGTTGGAGCGGAAGAACCTGCTGGCCAAGCAGCTCAGCGAGCTGGACGCCCAGATCGCCAACACCCAGGGGCAGATCGACCTGTACGATCAGCTTATTACCGAGCAGGAGGCGGCCCTCCAGGAGGCCCGGGACCGGGAGGCTTACGCCTACCAGCGTTTTTGTCAGCGGGCCCGGTCCATGGAGGAGGCGGGCACCGTGTCCTACTGGTCGGTGCTCTTTTCCGCCAAGGATTTTGCCGATCTGCTGGACCGGCTGGCCTTAGTGGACCAGATCATGAGCTATGACAATTCCGTGGTGGACTCCTTGGCCCAGGCCCGCTCCGATGTGGAGACCGTTTTGGCCGACCTGAACGCCACCCAGGACGAGCTGGACATTCAGAAGGCCCAACTGGACGAGCAGCGCTCCGAGCAGGCCGACAAGGTGGCCGAGGCCCAGGCCGTGATGGACGAGCTCATCGCCGACCAGAAGGAGCTGGAGGCTTTGGCCCGCGAGGCAGAGAAGGAAGAGGAGAACATCGAGAAACGGATCGCCCAGAAGGAGAAGGAACTGGAGGAGATGATCAAAGCCGCCCAGTTCGTCAACGACGGCAAATATGCTTACCCCCTTCCTTCCCAGTACACCACCATCACCTCCCGGTTCGGGCCCCGGACCCATCCCATCACCGGAAAGTTCAACAACCACAGCGGCGCCGACATTGCCGCCCCCGGCGGCACCGAGGTCAGGTCGGTCCAGGCGGGTGTGGTCATCACCTCTGCTTATTCCCCCAGCCTTTGGGGGGAGTATGTGGTCATCAGCCATGGAAACGGCATGACCACCCTCTATGCCCATATGAGGCGGGGCTCCCGAAAGGTGAAGGAGGGGGACGTGGTCTCCAAGGGCCAGCTTCTTGGCCTGGTAGGGTCCACCGGCCTTTCCTCAGGCAACCACCTCCACTTGACCCTGACGGTGGACGGACAGCGGCAGGACCCGCTGACCACCTTCTGGCCCAATGTGACCTTTGACTACAGAGACTGACCAAAGCGGGCGGAGGAGACCCTCCGTCCGCTGCTTTTCCAGGAAAGGACGGAATACCCATGAACAAGAAACGGTACGCTTTGTGGCAGCTCCTCCTCACCATGCTGGGGAGCGTGCTCCTCACCCTGGCGGTGATCGGGACTGCCCTGTGGCTCACTTTGGGGCCGGACACCCTGGCCATGCTTCAGGCCTGGAACATCGTCAACACCCGTTTTGTGGGGGAATATGACAAGGGGGAGACGGTGGACGCCGCCCTGAACGGGATGATCCAGGGGCTGGGGGACCGGTGGAGCTACTACCTGAACGCCGAGAATCTGGCCTCCCAGAACCAGCGGCGGAACAACCGCTATGTGGGCATCGGGGTGACCGTGGATTACAGCGATCCCCGGGGCCTTACGGTCCTCACCGTGAAGAAGGAGGGGCCCGCCTGGCAGGGCGGGCTGGTCCCCGGCGAGATCATTACGGCCGTGGACGGCTTCTCCCTGGCGGGGGAGGCCCAGCAGGAGGGGACAGTCCGCATCCAGGGGGAGGCGGGCACCACCGTGAAGCTCACGGTCCTCAATGAGGCGGGGGAGGAGCGGCAGGTGGAGCTCACCCGGGCCTCCATTGAGGACCGTGAGCTTCACGGTGGTGCCCGCCTCCCCCTGGATGCGGACTGTCCCCTCCTGCTGGGCCTCCCCCGCCAGGGAGAAGCCGTCCACGGC
>JAGBDQ010000124.1 GCA_017937415.1 Oscillospiraceae bacterium | reverse complement strand
ATCACGGTGGAGAACCCGGAATAGGCTTTGCGCAGGCATCCCTCCCACTGGGAGGGATGCTTTTTGCCCTTGAATTTAAGAAATTGAATATAGACATTAAAAATATTAAAATAGATATTGACATTATTAAAAAGAGGGTGTATGATACAGCTACACCGGTGAAAAAGGAGGGACCCTGTATGCCACAAGTCATCAGCCGCTGCCCGGTCTGCGGACGCAGGCTGAAGGTGGTGAAGCTCCAGTGCGAGCACTGCGAGACCGCCATCGAGAACGAATTTACCCTGACCAGATTTGACTATCTCACCCCCGAGGAGCTGGCCTTTGCCGAGACCTTTCTCAAGTGCCGGGGCAACATCAAGGAGGTGGAAAAGGAGCTGAAGATCTCCTACCCCACCGTCCGTTCCCGGCTGGACCAGGTCATCGCCAGCCTGGGGGGCCGCCCTGCTCCCGCGGGGCGGCTGGACACCCAGCGGAAGCGGGAGATCCTGGACGCTCTGGAGCGGGGGGAGCTCACCGCCGAGGAGGCGGTGGCCCAAATGAAAGAAACTGGAGGAGACTGACATGGAAGAAAAGCTGCGTATTTTGAAAATGGTGGAGGAGGGCACCATCTCCGCCGAGCAGGCCAAGGAGCTGCTGGAGGCCCTGGGGGATGGGGAGAGCGCCCGGGAGACTGCCTGGGAGGAATCCGTCATCCGGACCGATATTCCCTACGAGGACCGGATGTTCCGGATCATCGTGGACTCCGCCGACGGGGACAAGGTGCGGGTACAGTTCCCCATCAAGGCGGTGAAGGCCATTCTGAAGGTCACTGGCAAGCTGCCCATCCAGATGTCGGGGGATATGGAGGGCGTGGATATGGAGGCCATGACCGACGCCGTGATCCAGTGCCTGGACACCGAGAGCATCGGGGACATTGTCACGGTGGAGAGCGCCGACGGGGACAACGTCCGGGTGTTCATCGGCTGATGGGGAAAGGAGCTGCCCTATGCGCGTCATTGTCCGCACCCCTGACCTGCGCTGGCCCATCCGGGTCCCCATTCCCCTGAGCATGGCGGGGACCGTGGTGAATTTTATCCCGGAGAGGGTCCTTGTCCGGGCCCGGGAGAAGGCGCCCGCAGAGTTTCGGGAGCTGCTGACCAAGCCCATGCTGCGGTACTTAGTGGGGGAGTGTGTCCACACCCTGAAGGAGTACCGGGGCCTGGAGGTCGTCCATGTGGAGAGCGCCGACGGAGACATTGTCTCCATCACCCTTTGAATCAAAACCGCGGTGGTTGACGGATAACGTCGGCCCCGCGGTTTTTGACATGGGATATGCAAGATTATATTCAACTGGGAAAAAGTTACAAAAGAGTGACAAAAGCCCGGTGGACAAGGTTTTCCACTTTGTCCACCGGGTTTTCCACAATCGGTTATGTCAACTGTGGACAAAAGGAATATGCAAATTTGGTTTACATAAAGTCTGTCAAGAAGTTTTTTTCGGGCATTTTCCACGAAAATATTTGGGACGCACAGAGAGGGGAAAGCCTTGGGAGGCGGAGGATGGCCCTTTTTGGCGTATGAAACAAAAGAGAAGTATCTCCCGTAAAAAATTGTGTTCCTTTTCACAACGAAATAGCCGGAAAATGCCCGTTTCCCGATTGCCAACCGCCCCGCGCTGTGCTATCATAGAGACAGTGGAAAACCCCCGCAGGGGGCAAAATCAGAAACGGGAGGGGACGCTTATGTCCTGTGGGCGGCTGCTGGAAAATCTGACTCGGGGAGCCTATGATGAGACCCTTCGCACCCTCTATGCCCTGGATGGCAAGGAAGAGAGTCTGGAAAAGGCCCGGGAGAGGGCGGTCCAAACGGTGGAAAAGTACCGGGAGCTTTATGGAGAGGCGGAGGGACCCGTCCTGTTTTCCGGGCCGGGCCGTACCGAGATCGGCGGCAACCACACCGACCATCAGCAGGGCCATGTGCTCTGCGGCAGCGTGGATCTGGATATGCTTGCCTGCGCCGCCCCCAATGGAACGGATACCATCCGTATCTGCTCGGAGGGCTATCCCCCCTTTGCGGTGGACCTTGTCCGGCTGGAGCCGGTGAGCGGGGAGGAGGGTACCTCGGTGGCCCTCACCCGCGGCGTGGCCGCCGGGATCGCCGCCCTGGGGCATACCGTGGGGGGCTTTGACGCCTATGTGACCTCCAATGTGCTCTCGGGCTCGGGGCTAAGCTCCTCGGCAGCCTACGAGGTCCTCATGGGCAACATCATGAGCCATTTCTTCTGCTCCGGCTCCCTGGACCCCATCACCATCGCCAAGATCGGCCAGATGGCGGAAAATAAATTTTTCGGCAAACCTTGCGGGCTCATGGACCAGATGGGCTCCTCGGTGGGGGGCGCGGTGGCCATTGACTTTGAGCACCCTGCCGATCCCAAGGTGAAGGCCATTCCCTACCGGTTCGCCCAGTCGGGCCATGCCCTGTGCATCATCGACACCGCCTCCAGCCACGACGACCTCACCGACGAGTACGCCGCCATCCCCCGGGAGATGGGGAAGGTGGCGGCCCAGTTTGGCAGGGAGCATCTCCGGCAGGTGGGGGAGGCCGATTTCCGCGCCGCCATCCCCGAGCTGCGGAAGACCTGCGGGGACCGGGCGGTGCTGCGGGCGATGCACTTCTATTCCGACGACCGTCTGGCCCAGGAGGAGGCCGGGGCCCTGGAGGATGGGGATTTTGAGCAATTTCTCACCCTCATTGCCGCCTCGGGCAATTCCTCGGTGCTCCGGCTCCAGAACATCTGGCCCGCCGGGGCCACCACGGCCCAGGCGGTGGCCCTGTCCCTGGCCGCCGCCCAGGATCTGCTGGAAGGCGAAGGGGCGGTCCGGGTCCACGGCGGCGGCTTCGCCGGCACTATCCAGGCCTTTGTGCCCAACGGCCGTCTGGAGCAGTTCAAGAGCGGCATGGAGGCCATTTTAGGTCCCGGCCGCTGTCACGTTCTCCACATCCGCCCCATCGGTGGGTGTGTGGTGGCTGAGTGAGGAGGAGAAGAACATGGACCGCAATGAAGCCATCGCCAGGCTGGTGGAGTATGCCGTAAGCAAGAGCCTGATCGAAGAGTGCGACCGGGTCTGGGCCGTCAACAGTATTCTGGAGACCTTGAAGCTGGACAGCTTTGAGGCCCCGGCCTGGTTCGAGCGGGAGGAGGCCCCGGGGGAGATGGAGCTGGCCCCCATCCTGGAGGTTTTGCTGGACGACGCTTACCAGCGGGGGGTGCTGGAGGAGAACTCGGTGGTCTACCGGGACCTGCTGGATACCGCCCTCATGGGACGGCTCACCCCGCCCCCCTCCCGGATCCGGGACAGGTTCTGGGACCTCTATGAGGACTCTCCCGGGGCGGCCACCGACTGGTACTACAAATTCTCCCAAGACACCAATTACATCCGCCGGGACCGGATCGCCAAAGACGTGAAATGGAAGGCCCCCACCGAGTATGGGGAGCTGGATATCACCATCAACCTCTCCAAGCCGGAGAAGGACCCCAAGGCCATCGCGGCGGCCAAGAACCTGCCCGCCTCGGCCTACCCCAAGTGCCAGCTCTGCCGGGAGAACGAGGGCTATGCCGGCCGCCTCAACCACCCCGCCCGGCAGAACCTCCGGGTGGTGCCCATCACCATCCACGGCGCTCCCTGGTTTTTGCAGTATTCCCCCTATGTCTACTATAACGAGCACTGCATCTGTTTTAACGCAGAGCACACCCCCATGAAAATTGACCGGGCCTGCTTCAGCAAGCTGCTGGACTTTGTGGGCCAGTTCCCCCACTACTTTGTGGGCTCCAACGCCGACCTGCCCATCGT
>JAGBDQ010000123.1 GCA_017937415.1 Oscillospiraceae bacterium | reverse complement strand
GAAGCACGGGGTAGAAGCTGTGGGACATGCGGAAGATGGCCTTCTTGTCCGGGATCCCCGGCATGATGATCCGCACGTCCACCCCCCGCCGGGCCGCCCGGACGAAGGCGTCGGTGAGGTCGTCCCCCGGCATGAGATAGGGGGTGAAGAACCAGATATAATCCTTTGCCTGGGAGAGAAGCTCGATGTACAGCTCGTTGCTCACCGCCTGATCGGTGAGGGGGGAATCGTAGTAGCTGAGCACATACCCCTCGCCGCCTCCCGGCTGGGCAGGGGTGCGGAGGAGCTCTGCCGGGATGGGCTTGCGGGCAAAGGCGTTCCAGAAGAGGGCGTACATCCGGGTGTAGCTGTCCACCCCGGGCCCCGTGAGCTTGAAGCCCACATCCTTCCAGTGGCCGAACTTTTCCACCAGATTGATGTACTCATCGGAGATATTCACCCCGCCGCTGAAGACCACCCGGCCGTCGATGAGGAGCATTTTCCGGTGGTCCCGGTAGTTGAGCACCCCCCGGATGGCCCGCATCCGGTTGACGGCAATGCACTGGATCCCCTTTTCCCGCAGCTCCCGGGCGTTCCGCTTGGAGAAGGTGGAGATACTGCCCAGATCGTCGTACATGACCCGGACGTCCACCCCCTCCTTCACCTTCCGGGCCATCACCTCCACCATGGCGTCCCACATCTCTCCCCGGGCGATGATGAAGTACTCCGCGAAGATGAAGGTCTCCGCTTTCTCCAGCTCCCGGAGCATGGCGGCGTACAGCTCCTCCCCGATGGGGTAGTAGGTGGCTCCGGTGTTGAAGCGGAGGGGGTAGCCGGTGGTCTTTTCCATCCACCGGAAGGTCTGCTCCAGCCGGGGCTCGGTGTGGGCCAGGACTTCCAGAGCCTCCCCGCCGCCCTCTATGGAGGGCAGGGCCTTCTCCGACCGTTCCAGCCTCCTGCGCAGAGGTCCCGCGGTCCGCTTGTTGCCGAAAACGGCATAGAGGAGCGCCCCCGGGATGGGGGCAATGAGGATCACCAGCAGCCAGAGGATCTTGTAGGTCCCCTCGTCCCGTTTGGTGATGATGTAGAGCACAAAAAAGAAGGAGAGGATGGAAAGAACAAAGTTCAGCACCGCGGCATAGGGAGCAAGCCACTTGGAGAGAAGGACCAGCCAGAAAAGCTGCACCAGCACCGCCGGGATCACCGTCAGGATCCGGCCCAAAAGTTTACCCACCATAAAGCGCGCCGCCTTTCAAAGTTGTTTTACAGGGACAGAATACCATGAAACCGGGCCAACGGCACGGGGTCCGGGGAATGGGAGACAGCTCTCCGGAGCTGTCTCACGCCTCCCGGGTCATGGCGTGGATCCGGAATTGGGCGGTGAGGGTAAGTTTTCCCACCGCCTCCAGCCGCTTTGCCCCCTCCTGAGGGGTTTTCCAGGTGTAGGGGGTCATGTGGTAGAGAGCCTGAATGTCCTCTGCCTGGGTGAGGGTGAAGGAAGTCTCCACCGCCGTCACCTCCGGGGGAGCAAAGCCGGGGTAGGTCTCCACCTTCTCTCCGTTCTCATAGG
>JAGBDQ010000122.1 GCA_017937415.1 Oscillospiraceae bacterium | reverse complement strand
TCTCATGGAGATAGCTGCGGATGTCATCGGACACCGCCAGGGTGTACTCCCCCCAGTCGGAGAGGAGCTTCAAAGCGCCCTTGGCCTGGTACACCCCGTGGCAGGAGGTGACAAAGGGCCGCTTCAGCGCCCGGCAGAGCCTTCCGCAGAGGAAGCCGGGGATCCGGGCGTGGGCGTGGACCACATCGGGCTTCTCCTCCCGGAGGGTCTTTTTCAGGATCTGGTAAGAGCGGTGCATGGGCTTCAGGGAGCGGCTGTTGAGAGGGGCTTTGATGTGGCGGATCCCCGCCTTTTCCAGCTCCTCCACATAGACGCCCCCATTGGAGACCACCAGGATCTCATGGCCCCGGCGTCTGAGCTCCTTGGCCAGCTCTACGATATGGGTCTCGGCCCCACCGATGTCCAGGCCGTTGGTGGCCATTAAAATCTTCATGGGCTTCTCTCTTTTCAGCTCATGGCCCAGATGGTACCCGAGACCGAGCAGTATTTGGTGTAGAAGTACAGTGTCCCGTTGGCTCCCAGCTCAAAGGTGCGGGAGGCGTAATACCGGCCATTGCTGATCAGGCCCTCGGCCTCCACGGTGAGGTACACATCATACCGGTTCTCCGAGCCTGCCACGGTGGAGCTGCCGTCCATCAGGTCGTACTCCCAGGTGGCTGGGACCGCCTCGATCCCGGTGATGACCCCCAGGTAGGTGTCGTGGTCGGTGTCCCAGAGCTTGTCCCCCACCTGGAAGCCGTCCACCGTCCAGGTCCGGACCCCGTTGATCCGCAGAGTGTAGGTGAAGGTGTCGTTCTCCCCCCGCAGGGAGGTGGTCTCGTTGGTAAAGAAGCGGAGGTAGACGGCAAACGCCAATGCCAGGGCAAAGAGGATCACAAAAATATCGATGAGGCTCACCTTGCCAAAGAGCCTTCCCTTTTCATCCACCAGCTTTTTCATTGGGCATCGCTCCTTTCAATGGCCAGAACTACCCCCGAGCAGAAATAGCCCGGACCTTTGGCCGACACCTGTGTCCCGATCTTCAGCAGATAGCCCCCCGAGACCAGGATGTCCTGCTCGGTCTCGGAGGCCGATGCCTCGATGACCACCGTGGCGGTCTGACGGGTCTCGGAGGTGGCCTCCTTCATACCGCCGTTCTCAAAGTCCTGGACCTGGCGGACCGTGTCGCTCACCTCCACCGAGACCACCTTCCCCAGGTCGAACTTCTTCACCCGGTCCACCAGGCTGTCCCCCACCTGGATCAGGGAAGCGGTATCGTTCTGCATATTGGTGAACTCCACGGTGTAGCGCACCGTGGACGCCGCCGACTTGTTCCCCTTTCCAGAGAACAGGACCAGGACCGCACCCAGGGCGATGATGATCAGAATGACCACCACGTCAAACAGGTTGAACAGGTCCCTCCAGCTTTTCTTTTTCTCATTTGCCATGACGTTTTTCCTCCCATGCCTTCTCATAGAATTCCTCGGTATTCCGGGCAAACTGCCGGGCCGTAAACTTTGCTTCGTAGACCTTTTGGGCTCCGCTGCCCAGTTCCTTCACCAGCTGGGGCTTGTCCAGCAGCTCTTCCAGCCGCTCGGCCAGCGCCTGGGCCGACCGGGTGGGGAAGGTGTAGCCGTTGACCCCCTCCTCAATGAGCCAGGGGTTGCCGCCGTAGTCGCTGATCACCGCCGGTACCCCCATGCTGAACCCCTCCAGCAGGCTGAGGCTGGTGGCCTCGGTGCCCCAGGAGGCGTTGAGCTGAACGTCCAGCAGGCTGAGGATGGGGGCCACATCGGAGACAAAGCCCAGGAAAACCACCTGACCCTCCAGCTCCAGGGTCTTGCAGCGCTCCCTGACCTCCGATTCATAGCCGCCGGTGCCGGCCACCAGGAGCTTCACGGTCTTTCCCTTGTCCTTTAATAGCCGCAGGGCCTCCAGAATATCGGTATGACCCTTGTAGTCCTCGATCCGGGCCAGGATCCCGGCCACGAAGTCCCCGGGGGCCAGACCGTACTTCTCCCGCAATGGGGCAAGCTCAG
>JAGBDQ010000121.1 GCA_017937415.1 Oscillospiraceae bacterium | reverse complement strand
CTTCTCCGCCGGCGGCCGCGGCAGCCACCACGGGCATACCGCCGTTATCTTTCACCGCCTGAAGCTTGGCGGCATATTCCTCCATCTGGGCATCGGTAATGTTGGAACCGTTGAAGTGACCCAGAGCCTGGTTCTTGGCCATCTCTCTCCAATGCCCCTCGTCCCACACCTGGAAGAGAGCGCCGTCGATGGGCTGACGGGCATTCTGGCAGCCGGCCACAAAGGGAGTGCCGAAGCCCTCGTTGCAGAACCGCTTGCCGTACTTGTTGATCCACAGGGCCGCAGTGGTCTTGAAGAGAGCGCCGGGGAAAGGAGCGGTGCCGCCGCCCATGGAGGCCCGGGGGCCCGGCTCCATCACGCCGCCGGCCCAGACGCCCATACGGTGACCCGAACCGTTGCGGCCGTTTCCGGTGAGCTCGCTGTACGGGGTGCACTCCTGGTCCTCAGTGCACAGACAGCGGAACATCTCGCTGTTAGCCGAGAAGTCACCGGTGGCCAGCACCACGCCCTTCTTGCCCATAAAGCGGTAATATTTGCCGTCGGTCTCGCTCATGGCGATGACACCGCAAACCGTGTCCCCGTCCTTGATGAGGACCTTGGCGGTCATCTCATAGAAGGCCTGGGAGCCGGCGCTGGCCGAGAGGCCCTTCTGGACCGAGGCCTTGCAGAAGTTTCCGGAGGAGCCCATACTGCCGGTGGCCAGCTGGAGGGTGGCGGGATAGGTCATGAAGTGGCCCTTTTTGAAATCATAGCCCTTGTTGTCCTTCTTGAAATCCGCCGTGATCATGCTCTTGATCTGGGTCACGTCGTCGTAGAGCTCAGTCATCCAGTCCACCATCTCGCCGTTGCGGTGGGCAAACTGGCGCAGCAGGTCGGGCTGGGCCCGGCCGGCGCTCTGAAGCTGGTAGGAGTCGATAAAGTCGGTGGGGTCAAAGAAATCCTTGGGCACCCCCAGAACCTTCTCCTGCCAGGTGGAGTTGAAGTGGCCCAGGTCGCCGCCGTAGGAGTTGAACTCTTCCTCACTCTGGCTGTCCAGCACGATGCACTTCAGGCCCTTCTCGCAGGCCATGCGGAAGCAGTTGGCGCCTGCGTAGTTGGCGCCGATGATGACCACGTCGGCGGAATACTCCCCGGCGATGTCCTTTTCGGCGATCACAGGAGGCTCCCCCACCCAGGAACGGCGCTGGGAGTAATAGACCGTCTTTCCGTCGGGGCCCTCACCGGTATAGGGATCGTCGCCGGCACCTACCTCGGGGATGATGACGGGCTCGCCCTTGGCCTGGGCGATACAGCTGGCAGCGGCCTGCTTCACCGCCTCCGAGCTGCGGCTGGCGCCGGTGACCGCCTCCACCTCGGCGCTCTGGGCCACCTTGATCCGCTCGATCATCTTCTCGCCGATCTTGCCGCCCACGTCGGGGGTCTCGCCGGACACGTCGATCTGTACGTCGGTGATGCTTTCGGCGTCAAAGGTCATGGAGACCGTCACCTCAGAGGCATAGCCCTGGGCCGTGGCCTTATATGTACCGGGGGTATAGGTGCCCTTCCCTGGGGTGGGATCCACACCGGGGGTGGGTGTGGGCTTGGTGTCCGCGCCGCAGGCGCCGAGCACACCGGCCATGGTCAGGCTGGCCGCCCCTGCCAGAGCGCCCTTGAGGAATTCCCGTCTGGACGTCGTTTTCATTTCGTTCTCTCCTTTTTATGATAATAGTCAGCGGCAACATACTTTGCCTCAAGGTTATTATAGTTGAGCAAAAGGAGAGGGAAAAGCCATTTTGCAAAACTGGACCGCTCCGGCGCAAAGTTGGTCGCTTCCTCTTTTCCCTTATTGTACTGCAGGCCTACAGTACAATTTCAAAACCGTGCTTCCGACCCCGCTTTGCCCTTTGTTCGACCCTTTGTGCGATTTTGTGGGGCGGGGTAGGGAAAGTACCCGCCCAGAGATGCGAAACGCCGTGTTGGGCGAGGAAACCCGATTTGTGGAAGGCTGGCTAAAATAGCCCCTGTTTACCCCAAATTACCCGCCAAGATGGGCCCAAATTTGGCCGGTCGAAAATGAAGCAGGAGAAAGGAGCGCCGTCGTAAACGCGGCACTCCGACCACAACTGCCCGCAGTGCGGGCAGTTGAAGGGGTTCCGCAAGGGCGTTCCTGAGGGGCGTTTTTACCCCCATAGGGAGTCGTAAAACGCAAAAAAGCCGTGTAACGCCCGCCGTTGTGGGAAAATCTGCGGCGCTCTTCCCCAAGTGGCGTACTTTCCCTTCAAAATTTGATACGCCTAAACAAAGAAAAGGGACATTCAAAAAATGTGTCTGGACTGATAACTCTGGCTAAAACTCCTGGCTATTGCCGCCGAGCTGTGATATGCTGTGTCGTTGCGAAAGGAGTGACACAGATGCATAAAAAGCTCCGTACCCCTGGCAACATCTTCCAGCGAACAGATGACCGCTGGAACGGCGTGGTG
>JAGBDQ010000007.1 GCA_017937415.1 Oscillospiraceae bacterium | reverse complement strand
TATGTTTTGCAGGAGCAGGGCATGCTGAACGAGGATCTGCCCGCCGCTCCCTGCGACGTGCTGGTGCTCCCCATGACCGGGGACCTCTCCCCCGCCATCAGCTTCGCCACCTCCTGCCGCGGGGCCGGGGTGCGGGCCCAGCTCTACACCGAGCCCAAAAAGTTCAAGGCCAAGATGAACTACGCCGACAGGATCGGCGTGCCTTATGTGGCTTTTTTGGGTGAGGACGAGGCGGCGTCCGGGGTGGTATCCCTGAAGGATATGGTCACGGGGGACCAGGAGAAGGTGGCCCTCAGCGACGCGCCGGAGTGGCTGCTGCGCCGGGTGGCGGAGAAAATCCAGGGGCAGCCTGTGAAGGGATGACCCTTGCGGTTATATTCGGGAACTTTTTTCCTGCCCGCTCGTCTAAAATGACACCTACGCAAGGAGGGGTCAGCTATCAACCAACAGGAATTCTCGGCCCTGGAGGCCTATATGCTCGCCCAGCCTCCGGGATTCCCTGAGGTTTGGCAAAAAACAGGAAGAACTGGGTCTCCAAATGGGTGGCAGAGTTTGAAAGGAGAAACGAATATGAAAAAAAGAATTTCGGCCTTTGCTTTGGCCCTCGTAATGGTGCTGGCTTTACTGCCCGCCGGGGCGTTGGCCGCGAACAGCGACTTTGATATCCGGGACGGCATCCTGCATGAATACACCGGTACCAGCGCCGATGCGGTCATCCCTGAGGGTGTCACCGGCATTGCGGGCATGGCCTTCTCCTGCCGCCCACCCTTGAAAAGCGTGTTCATCCCCCTCAGTGTGACCTGGATCGGGGACGGCATCTTTTTTGAATCGGGTGTGAAGGATATCTATTACGAGGGCACCAAGGAGCAGTGGGAGAAGATCACCATCTCCACCACTGATACAGGGGAATATGGAAACTATGCGATCTTCCATGCCACCATGCACTACAACAGTTCCGCGCCCCTCCCCTTTGAGGATGTGCGCTCCAACGATTGGTTTGAGAGCAATGTGCGGGTCTGCTTTGAGGAGAAGATCATGATGGGCGACAGCGACCACACCTTCTCCCCCTACGGCACCCTTACCGAGGAGGCCTGCGCCGCCCTGGCCGCCCGGCTCCGGGCAAGAGCCCGGGGGGAGACCGTCCCCGCCCAGGCGCCCGGGGAGAGCTGGTACGCTCCGGTGATCCGGTATCTGGAGGATCTGGATCTGGGCATCACCCCCGGGGTCCAGTGCTCCCGGGGCCGGTTCCTGACCATGCTGGGGGCCGTGCTGGAGGACGGGGCGCTGGAGCCCATCTGCGAGGTGGATGCCCTGCCCGACACCGACGATCCCAACGTGCTGCGGTTCTACCGGGCGGGTATTTTGAACGGCAAGGACGCCTACGGCACCTTCCAGGCCTCCGGCACCCTGACCCGGGCCGAGGCCGCCGCCATGGTGAGCCGCATCCTGCGCCCTGAGCTGCGGATCGCCGGTATTTTCGCCGACTACTCCCCCTTCCGGGCGGCCAATGTGACCCCTTCCACCGTCTTTTTCTCCAACGGCGTCACCGCCAAGCGGTACCTGGAGGAGATCAATGCCCTCATCGGGGAGCTGGAGGCCGCCTGCGTCCGGGACGGGATCGAATTCAACTGGTTCAACACCTATGGGGAGCAGACCTTCTTAGCGTATGTGACCGAGACCGCCCTGGACAACCTGGGGGTCGCCCGGAGCATGGGGACCCAGGCCTACTCGGTGTTCAACGTCCAGGTCTATTACAGCCGTCTTTTGGACCTGCGGGACAGACAGCTTCTGGGGACCGATCCGGCCGACACCCCGGCAGGCTAAAACAAGCAGTATTTTATTCCATATAGATTACAATTAGGAGTTGGTTTTCATGGAGAATTGCAAGACCGCGTACCGTACCCATTCCTGTGGGGAGCTGCGGATGGGAGACGTGGGCAAGGCCGTGACCCTCAGCGGCTTTTTGGAGAACTTCCGGGAGGTGGGCGGCGAGCTGGGCTTTGCCGTTCTCCGGGACTTCTACGGCACCACCCAGGTGGTGTGCGAGACCGAGGAGATGGTCAAGACCTTCAAGGCCCTGAACAAGGAGTCCACCGTCTCCGTCACCGGCGTGGTGCGGGAGCGGGACAGCAAGAACCCCAATATGCCCACCGGCGACATTGAGGTGGTGCCCTCGTCCGTTACGGTGCTGGGCAAGTGCCGCCACAACGAGCTGCCCTTCCCGGTGAACCGCTCCCGGGAGGCCGACGAGACTCAGCGGCTCAAGTACCGCTATTTGGACCTGCGCAACCCCGAGGTGAAGAATAACATCATTCTCCGCTCTCAGGTGGTGGCCGCTTTGCGTTCCTCCATGATCGACCACGGGTTTATGGAGATCACCACCCCCATCCTGACCGCCTCCTCCCCCGAGGGGGCGAGGGACTACCTGGTGCCCTCCCGGAAACACCCCGGCAAGTTCTATGCCTTGCCCCAGGCTCCCCAGCAGTTCAAGCAGCTGCTGATGGCCTCGGGCTTCGACAAGTACTTCCAGATCGCCCCCTGCTTCCGGGACGAGGACGCCCGGGGAGACCGCTCCCCCGGCGAGTTCTACCAGCTGGACATGGAGATGGCCTTTGCCAGCCAGGAGGACGTGTTCGCTG
>JAGBDQ010000120.1 GCA_017937415.1 Oscillospiraceae bacterium | reverse complement strand
GATGATGCCCTGGCAGGATATTGAAGCGCTGTATCCAGGTGGCATCAGAACCTTTTACCCTACCTCTGCCCGGGATTTTTTGGGCCGCACGATGCGGGCCGGCGAAGTTACGGACGATACCATTAACACCATTTTGCTGGCCGAGGCACTAATTGCTGAAAATGGCGTTGTCAGCGCAGAAAAGTATGTGGCACGGCTGCAAGCCTGGATAAAGGCCAACGCTGAAAAAGCACGATACGTTGCTGGCCCCAGCACACTGCGGGCTTTGCAGGCCATTGAGGCGGGTACCCCGCTGGAAAAGGCCGGCGTATTTGGGCGAACCAACGGTGCCGCCATGAAGATGGCCCCGTTGGGTATTCTGTGTGATTGGCAGGACATGACCGGTCTGGCCGGCAACGTTGCGCAGATTTGCCTGCCCACCCACAATACCGGTATTGCCATTGCAGGCGCTTGCGTGGTGGCGGCTTGCATCAGTTACGGTGTACGCGGCGGCCATGATCTTGCCCAATTGTGGGAGATTGCCGCGGCTGCCAGCACCGAGGGGGAAAAGTATGGCTTTGCGTTCCCGTCTGCTTCCTTGAAAAAGCGGCTGGCCATGGTGCATGAAGCCGTATGCCAAAATGAGAAACAAACCGTGATCGGGTTGCTCAAACATGTATATGGCACCAGCGAGCAAACGCTGGAGACCGTACCGGCTGCCCTGGATATCGTGACTATATGCGGCGGCGATGCCATGGAGGCTTGCAGCGTGAGCGCTACCATCGGCGGCGACACTGACACCATCGGCGCTATTGCCGGCGCTATCTGCGGCAGCATGGACCCCTGTTTCCCGGCTTCCGTTATCGACCAGCTACAAGCGGTGAACGGCATTGACTTTGATGCCCTGGCCCAAAACCTGACCACCTGTGCCACGCTATAATTCTGTCGGTCTTAAGCATAAAGACGATTTTTGCTGTTTCTCTTCCTCAAAAGCCCCCTGACTACGGTCCGGGGGCTTTTGCTGTCCCTTGGCATAAAAAGCCGCCTCCGGGAAAAGAATAAGAAATCAGATCTTTGGGGAGGAAGAACATGGGTATTTTTCAAAAGCGGCCGCCTGCCGACCCGCCCCACCCCCGGAAGGAGCCCCGGCTGGAGGGAGCCCTCACCGCCGAAAACCTGGCCGGAGTTTTTGCTGACTGCGTGGACTTCAACTGCCGCAGCGTGGCGGTGGGTGGCAACGAGGCCATGCGGTGCCAGCTCCTTTTTATCGCGGGCATGGTGCGCATGGAGCGGGTGAGCGACTATGTGCTCCGGCCCCTGGCCCAGGACAAAGCATTGGGGGAGCAGGGGGAGGCGGTGGCCTGGGAGAAGATGCGCTCCGGAGCCCTTTACAGCCTGTCGGTCACCGAGCGGGACACCCTGGATCAGGCGGCGGCCGATCTCATTGACGGCAACTGTCTGCTGATCTTCCCGGGAAAAGAGCGGGCCCTTTCCTTCAACGTGGGTACCGAGGAGAAGCGGGGCATCGGGGATCCGGAAAACGAGGTTTCGGTAAAGGGCCCCCGGGACTCTTTTGTAGAAAACCTGCGGACCAACACCTCCCTCACCCGGCGGCACCTGAAGGCCCCCGAGCTGAAGATCAAAGAGCAGACCGTGGGGCGGCAGTCACTGACCCCGGTGGACATTCTCTGGCTGGAGGGGATCGCCGATCGGTCCACCGTGGAAGCGGTGGAGGGGCAGATCCAGAACATTGACATTGACGCCCTGCTGGCTACCGGGAATTTAGAGGAGTATCTCACCGACACCACCGCCACCGCCTTCCCCATGATGCTCTGCACCGAGCGGCCCGACCGGTTCTGCTACGGGCTTTCCCAGGGGAAGGTGGGGATCCTGGTGGAGGGGCTGCCTCTGGGGTACCTGGCCCCCGGGGTCATCAGCGACTTCCTCATGGCCCCCCAGGACCGGTCGGAAAACTGGATGGTGGCCTCGGCATTGACGGTGCTGCGGTGGCTCTGCCTGCTGGTGACACTCTATCTCCCTGGGCTCTATGTGGCCATGGTGAACTTCCACCCCGAGATGATCCCCACCCGGCTGGCCCTCTCCATCATGGCCGCCCGGCGGGACGTGCCTTTTTCAACTTTATTTGAGACCCTCCTTTTGCTGGTGGCCTTCGAGGTGCTGCAGGAGGCCGGGCTGCGGCTCCCCCAGTCCATCGGGCAGACGGTGTCCATTTTAGGCGGCCTGGTGGTGGGCTCGGCAGCGGTGGAGGCGCGGCTCATCTCCCCGGCGGTGCTGGTGGTGGTGGCCATTGCCGGCATCGCGGGATACACCATGCCCTCCCAGGACCTGGCGGGGGCTTTGCGGCTGTGGCGGTTTCTGTTCACCCTGCTGGGGGGACTGGCCGGGCTCTTCGGGGTGGCCACCGGCACCGCCCTACTGGTGGGCCACCTGGCCGGGCTGGAGAGTTTTGGGGCGGCCTACCTCACCCCTTTTGCCATGGGTGCCGGGGACAGCGGGGAGGGGGAGTCCCTGCTGCGGCAGCCTCTGCCCAAGGATAAGCTGCGCCCGGGGCATCTGAACGCTAAAAATCGGAGGAAACAGCGTTGAAAAAATATGGATTGCTGCTGCCTCTGCTGGCTTTGTTGGCGGCGGGCGTTTTTGGGCTGTTGCCCAGGGGACGGGAGATGGAGGAGTTGAAGTTAGTGACCGCCCTGGCCTTTGACGGAAACAAGGTCACCGCCCTTACCGGGGTGAGGGTCACGGAATCCGAGGAGGCCCAGGCCCTCACCGGGGAGGGGGAGAGCCTGGCCGAAGCCTGCAGCGAACTGCGGGTCAGCTCCTCCCGGCGGACCTACCTGGGGCAGGCCCAGCAGCTTCTGCTGGGGACGGACCAGGACACGGCCCAGGCCCTGGATTTTGTGCTGCTGGACCGGGAGCTGCGGCTGGACACCCTATTATATATTGTAAAGGGAAACGCCGGGGAGGCCCTTGAAAGCGCGGTGGAGCAGACATCGGAGGAGACCGGCGGGGAGGATCCAAGGGGACGGACGGTGGGGGAGACACTGACCCGGCTCACCCAGGGGCACTGTGCCCCCGTGCCCGCTCTTCAGCAGTCCGCTGAGGGCGGCCTGGCCCCGGCGGGCTGGGCGGTGCTGGGCCCCTCTGGCGTGCTGGGCTTTTTGGAGGACAAGGCCGCCGAGGGGGCTGACCTGCTCCATGGCCTTGGGACGGGAAAGGTGGCCGTTCTGCCCGGCGGATCGGTGGAGCTCACCGGTGTCCGGATGGGGAGCAGCAAAGGTGCGGTGACCTGCACTCTCACGGGCCGGGCGGTCCAGGGGGATCCCAGGTCGAAAGAGTTGGCGGCCTGGGGAGAAGAGCGGCTCCGGGCGGCTCTGGCGACCGGCTGGGACTGTTGGGGCCTGGCCCGGGCCCAGGAGATCTGGGGTGGGGACAGCGCGGCGGTATCTGACCTGGAGATCCGGGTCACGGGAAGGCTGGTGAGCGGCAGTGAAGGAAGAACATAAGGGCGTGTCCGGCAGGGAGCGGCTGGCCCTGACGGTCACCGCTTTGGTGCCCGGCGTTTTGGGGACCCTGGCTGCCCTGGCCGGCTCCGCCGGGACCCTGGCCTGGCTGGCTCCGGTGACCGCCCTGCCTGTGGGACTGGTCCTGTGCCGAGTTTGGGAGGGGCTGGGAGAAAAAGGACTGCCCCTGGGGCTGGAGGAGGCATTTGGAAAAGGGCTGGGGAAATGTCTGGAGGCTCTGTACCTGCTTTGGGCCCTCTTTTTAATGGTAGAGCGGGCTGACGGATACGCCCGGCGGCTCATGACCACTACGGAGGGGGAGAGCGTCCGGTGGCTCTACCTGGGGGTGGGGCTGGCCCTGTGCCTTTGGCTCAGCCGGGGCGGAGGCACGGTCCTGGCCCGGACGGGAAAGCTCTTTTTTCTGGCCGTGGCAGCAGTATTGGCCCTGTCTCTGCTCCTGGCTCTGCCGGGGGCCGACTGGAAAAATCTCTGGCCGCCCAGGACGGGAGATCCGGCGGGCCTCCCTATGGCGGCGGCAACGGCCCTGGGCCTGTCGGGGTACGGGGTCTTTGCCCTGTGCCTGCCCAAAAGAGAGGAGCGAAAAATACAGGCCGGCGTCTGGACGGTGTGGAGCTGCGCGGTGTTCTCCGCCCTGATCCTGGCGGTGGTGGGGGCCTTTGGCCCGGTGCTGGCGGCGCGGATGAAGGAGCCTTTCCTTTTATTATTACAAGGTGTGGAGGTTCCCGGGGCCTTCCAGCGGGGGGAGGCCGCGTTGACTGCGGCTTTGGCTCTGGCCGACTGGGCACTGCTGGCCCTTTTGACCTGGGGATGCAAGAAGCTGTGGAGCTCCCTCACCGGATTTGCCTGGGGCGGGGGCGTCCTGACGGCGGGGGCGTTCCTGGCGGCGGGACTCCTGCCCCGGTGGCCGCTGCTTCAGGATGGAATGGCGCAAATGGCAGTTTGGGGGAATTTGGCCTTTGGCATGGGGATACCATTTCTGGGCTGGATCCTTCGGGGAAGAAAAAGGAAGCATATTTAGTGGGCCGGAAAATCAAAAGTAGGAAGATATGGTGGGGAAAAAAGAAATGAAAAAAAGATGAAGAAAAAATCAAAAAAAGTGTTGACATTCCGAGTTCAATTTGGTATATTAATTAGGCACTCGTTCGAGGGGCACTTTTGAGAATCCGGGAAATCCTTTGGGAGACAACGGATTGAGGGGCGTCACCAAGACCGGGATGCGGCATGCACCTTGTAAATTAAACAACGTGAAAGAACACAAAACAACACCAGAAGAGGACGGAGTTCTTTTCTGAGCAAGTTGAGAAACTTGTGCGGAGAAGGGCACCGAAATTAATTTCTTTGAAGCTAAGAATTAAGCTTCAATAATTTGATTTATACGAGCCGGAAGGCTT
>JAGBDQ010000119.1 GCA_017937415.1 Oscillospiraceae bacterium | reverse complement strand
GGGATTTTTAGACGCCATCCGGGGTGACAGGCTTCTTTATCCGGATCTGCTCCAGTTCCTGTGGCTTTCTCTCCGGTGGCCTCTGGCGGCTTTTGTCCTTGGATTTTCCTCTTTGGGGCTCTTGGGACTTCCATTATTGAGCGGAGCGCGTGGTTTTCTGTTTTCCTTTGCTGTGGGCGTTTTCGCTCATGCCCTTGGCCCCCGGGGATTGATGACTGCGTTTCTCCTGTTCGGGGCCTCTGGATTTATTTCTGTTCCGGTATTCCTTCTGATTTCCACCCAGAGCTTTCTGGTGGCCAGGAGTCTGGCTTCCAGGGGACCGGGAAAAAGTGAGTTCCCCTATGATAGAGCATATATCCTGCGATGTTGTTTTTCGATTGTGCTTTTGTGTGTTGGCTTGATTCTGGAATGGTACTTTATTCCGGAATTTCTGGCGGGGTGGTCAGAACTTTTGCTTTGAAACTTTTAGAGGAAAGGAGGAGAGTGCATGGACCTGTTGGGGCGGTATCAGCAATTTTTACGGGAAGAGAAGGGTTCTTCTGAAAATACGCTCAGTTCATATACCAGAGATATTGAACAGTATTTTCAATGGCTGGAAGGAGCAGGTATCGCACCCGAAAATGCAACCCAGGTCGATGTGGACTGTTATATCAAGTACCTGCTGAGCCTGGGTAAATCGGTGGCTACCGCCACCCGCGGCCTTGCCTCTCTCAAATCCTTTTATAATTATCTCCTGCGGGAGCATATTGTCACCGTAAATCCCGCTAAGGGGGTCGCCTTGGAGAAGGTAGAACGCAAGCTTCCCCAGATCTTGACCAGTAAAGAAGTGGAGCTGTTTCTGGAACAGCCCGACCCCAGGGACGCCAAAGGGTGCCGGGATAAGGCCATGCTGGAGCTTCTTTATGCCACGGGGATCCGTGTCTCCGAACTTATTGACCTGAATATGGAGCACTTGAATCTGAGCGCCGGGTTCCTCCGTTGTGTCACAAAGAAAAAAGAACGGATCATTCCACTCTATTCGGCCGCAGTTCGGGCTTTGGCTGATTATATCGAGCATGTGCGCCCTCAACTTATCGAACAACCCGGCGAGCGAGCCTTGTTCGTCAATATGAATGGCTCCAGAATGTCCCGACAGGGATTCTGGAAGATCATCAAACATTATCAGGATATGGCCGAGATTAAGAAGGATATTACCCCTCATACACTGCGTCATTCCTTTGCCGCCCATCTGCTGGAAAACGGCGCTGATCTCCGGTCCATTCAGGAAATGTTGGGCCATGCCGATATTTCCTCCACTCAGGTTTATACCCAGGTCATCAATCAAAAGCTCAAGGATGTTTACAATAAGGCGCACCCAAGAACATAAAAGCCGCGGTCCTCGGCAGGCCGCGGCTTTTTCCATTCTTCCCATGATTTCTTGTTTTTTCTATTGAAATTCCGTGATGGACGCGATATACTATAAATGCGCCAAAGAAAAAATATGGAGGTATTTCTCATGACTCAGATCACAAAAGACACCATTATCGGCGATATTCTGGACATTGCTCCCGAGACCGCCCCTGTGTTTATGTCTATTGGAATGCACTGCCTGGGATGTCCCGCTTCCCGGGGCGAGACGGTGGAGCAGGCCTGTATGGTCCACGGCGTTGATGTAGACCAGTTGCTGGAGGCCATCAACAAGCTGATTCCCGCCGCACAGTAAAAAAGAGAAAGAGGGAGCGGCGTTTGCCGCTCCTTTTCTTTTCAGGAAGGAGACCCTATTTTGAAACGCTGCTTTTCTCTCCCTCCGCGTCTTCAAACGGTGGCTGACCTTGTGCCCCAAAGCAAGTCGCTGGCGGACATTGGCACCGATCATGGGCGATTGCCTGTTTGGCTGCTTCTTCATGATCTGATCCCTCACGCTGTAGCAACCGATTTGCGCCCCGGTCCTCTAAGTAAGGCCAAGGATTTGGCAAAGCGCTGGGAAATCGGGGCAGACAAACTGTCTTTCCGGCTGTGTGACGGCTTGACCTCTCTCTCTCCCCAAGATGCTGAGACCATCGTTATTGCCGGTATGGGCGGAGAAACCATCGCCGAGATCATGGCTGACGCAGCGTGGACCGCAGATCCCGGGCATTGTTTTATTCTGCAGGCCATGAGCGGTATGGACGGCCTTCGCCGCTATCTCTCCGGCGCTGGCTTTCGCATTTCCAAAGAGATTTTGGTGGAAGAGGGAAATACCCTATACATAGTCCTGTATGTGGAACCGGAGGGTGGCAGGAAGCTGACCGAGGGAGAAATCTGGGTCGGGCAGCAAAACCGTGATGATCCACTGCGGGGCCGCTATCTGGAGCAGGAGCTATTCAAACTGCGGAGAGCCGTTGCGGGCCTGGAACGATCTCAGCGTCCCGAGGACCATGAGAAGAAAAAATGGTATGAGCTGGCGGCCTGGGAGGTCGAACAGATGAAAAAGGAGTGGGATTCATGGCAACTGTAAACGAGATCTATCATTATCTGGACGGACGGGCTCCCTTTTCCCTTCAGATGGACTTTGACAATTCCGGTTTTTTGGTGGGGCGGGGAGAGGCCCCGGTACAGCGGGTCATGGTAGCCTTGGACATTACCCAAGAGGTCATTGAGGAAGCGATATTGGCTGACTGCGAGCTTATTGTATCCCACCACCCCATTATTTTCCGGCCGGCCAAGTCTGTGACCGATGGGGGACTGGTAGGTAAGTGCCTTTTGGCGCTCGCCGAACATCATATAGCGGCCATCTGTGCCCATACCAATCTGGACGTAGCCGCAGGCGGTGTCAACGATGCTCTGGCCCAAGCCCTTGGGCTGTCTCAGACAGAGCTGCTCCATCAGGATGGAGTCGATCCTCAGGGGCGGCCCTACGGTATTGGCCGGATAGGGACCGTGACCGGCTTTGAATCGGCCCGGGAATTTGCCGCATTTGTTCAGAAACAGCTGGGAGCCGAAGGGCTTCGCTTAGAGAATGCCGGCAAGCCGGTCCATAAGGTGGCGGTAGGCGGCGGCGCCTGTGGAGAGTATATGGTAGAAGCCGCAAAAAAGGGCTGCGATACTTTTGTAACAGCAGATGTAAAGTATAATACCTTCCTGGACGCAAGAGCTCTTGGGCTTAATCTGATCGACGGAGGGCACTTCTCTACAGAGAATGTAGTTTGCCCGATTTTGGCCCAGTGGCTTACCGAAGGATTCCCGAATTTGGAGGTCCAAATATCCAAAGTTCACAAAGAGGTATTTTCTTGCATATAACCATTGCAAATATCAGAAGCTTGTGGTAAAATACGTAAGAAATTCTGTTGAGAAGGGAATTAGATACTATGTCCGGACATTCTAAATGGCATAACATTCAAAAAACCAAGGGCGCACAGGATGCCAAGCGCTCGGCAGCGTTCACCAAAATCGCCAAGGAAATGATCGTGGCAGTCAAGACCGGCGGCAGCGGCGATCCCGCCAACAACTCCCGTCTGGCCACTGTCATTGCCAAGGCCCGGGCGGCCAATATGCCCAATGATAACATCAAGCGTACCATCGAGCGCGCTTTGGGTTCCGGCAATACCGACAGCTACGAAAGCGTTACTTATGAAGGTTATGGCCCCTCCGGCGTCGCTGTCATTGTAGACGCGCTCACCGACAATCGTCAGCGTACCGCCCCTGAGGTACGTCATTTGCTGGATAAGTATGGCAAGGGATTGGGGGCCACCGGCTGTGTGTCCTGGTCCTTTGACCAGAAGGGCGTGATCGTCATCGAGAAAGAGGACCTGGACGAGGACACCATGATGATGGACGCCTTGGATGCCGGAGCCGACGATATGAGCGTCGAGGATGAGGTGTTTGAGATCACAACCAGTCCTGACGCTTTCGGAACGGTCCTGGAAGCACTGGAGAAGAAGGGCTATGCCTTTGTCAGTGCCGCAGTGGAGATGGTACCTCAGAACTATGTAAAGCTGGAGAGCGAAGAGGACATCAAGAACATGGAAAAGCTTATTGATATGCTGGAGGACAACGACGACGTGCAGAACGTCTGGCATAACTGGGACCAGGATTGAGCAATAATGTAAAAGGGAAGGGACGCCGCGATGAACGGCGTCCCTTCATTTATGCAAGTAAGCCTGTAAGCCGGGTTCTGTCTTTTAAGACAGCCATCTATCTCGACGCGCCGTTGCCGACGCGCTCCAGCCGCCTCCTGAGAACGGCCGGGCCGGCCTATTGTTCTCCCACGGCGTTGCTCCGGATAGAGTTTGCAGCGATGGACGCTTCCGCGCCATCGGGTGAGCTCTTACCTCGCCTTTCCACCTTTGCCTGCCAAAAAGGCAGGCAGTCTATTTCTGTTGCCCTTTTCCTGGGGTCGCCCCCGGCGGGTGTTACCCGTTATCCTTGCCCTGTGGAGCCCGGACTTTCCTCACGTGCGGGCCTTTCGCCCCACTCGCGTGGCTGTCCAGCTTGCTTGCCCATTTATTTTATCCTAAATTACCGCCAAAGTCAAACCTGTTTTCGTTGAAATCTTGGCCCGGATGGGTTATAATATTTTGGCAATTTGAAACAAGAAGGGGGCTCCGGTATGGAGTTGACCATCAACGAATATCTGGACACGCTCAAAGGGAAAAAAGTTGCCGTATTGGGGATCGGTATCTCCAATACGCCCTTGATCAAAATGCTGCTTCAGGCCGGGATCCGGGTCACAGCTTGTGACCGAAGAGAGCGCTCCGCGTTTGACAGTGGACAGCTGGATGATCTTGAGGCATTGGGAGCTACGGTACATCTGGGAAAGGACTATCTGGATTATCTGAAGGGTCAGGATGTGATCTTCCGCACCCCTGGGCTTCGGCCTGACCTGCCTCAAATCCAGGCTGCTGTGGAGGAGGGGGCTCAACTTACCTCTGAGATGGAAACCTTTTTCAGAGTCTGCCCGTGTCCTATCATCGGTGTTACTGGAAGCGACGGTAAGACCACGACCACCACTATCATTGCCAAACTTCTGGAAGCGGCAGGATACACGGTCCATCTGGGTGGTAACATC
>JAGBDQ010000118.1 GCA_017937415.1 Oscillospiraceae bacterium | reverse complement strand
TGGCGGTGGTGCCCGGGTTGCCGATATAGTGGATCACGATGCCGTTCATGGCCGTCATGGCCCGGCCCGGGCGGGAATAGTCGTTCACCGGGATCAGGGCCTCCTGGATCCAGTCGGGGAGCTCCTCCGGCACCGCCACGGCCAGGGGCTCGGTCCGGGGGCGGAAGAGAAGCAGGGCCACCAGGGAAAGGGAAAAGAGCAGCAGCGAGCAAGCCAGCAGCCTACGGACCCATTTGGGCATGGCGGGCCGGGTACGGGACAGGCGGGCTCCGGACATAGCTTTCCCCTTCTTTCGACGTTTTCTTTATTATACACCGAAAGAAGGGGAATGTGTTTTAATTTTTTATGACATTTCAGGGCTCCTCCCGCTCATGCCGGTACTTCCGCCGGGTGGCGATACCCCCCCGGATATGGCGCTGGGCCTTGTTCTCGTCCAGCACCGCCCGGGCCTGGAGGTAGAGGGGGCGGTTGAGCCCGGGCAGACGGTCCTGGAGATCCTTGTGGACAGTGCTCTTTGAAATGCCGAACTTCACCGCCGCGGCCCGGACGGTGGCACGGTTCTCTATGATGTACTGGGCCAGCTGAACGGCCCGCTCCTCCATGTTCCCTTTCACACAGCAACACTCTCCCCATGGCATTCATTCTGGGGAATGTATATGAGAGGAGAGGGGGAAATATGAGCGGTAGTAGGGTGCGGGGATCTTATCTGCTTGCGAAAACCCAAACGAAATGATACAATTATTTCAGGATCAGCCATTGCGCTGATCCAACTGCTCTGTTGGAATGCATGGAACAAGAAATAGGGGGAGACATGGATATGTTCAAAAAGTGGACATGGGGAAAATTCTTTTTCATCCTGTGGCTGATTCTTCTGCTTCTCGGCCTTATTTTCAGCGGAGCTCTTTTTCAGATACATTGGTGATCTTACATAAAGTACCACCCCCGGACAACGCTGCATTGTCCGGGGGTGCTTTATAAAGTCCGGTGTTCGTTTACAGGTTCAGCGCCTTCCCGTCCAAAACGGCGGAAGTGAGGTGGTCAGTCGTATCATAGCTCAGCTTCAGGGAAAAGAAGGGCCGCTCCTGGGCCAGCAGGCGGAAGAAGATCCTGTCCCCCTCCCAGATGGGCAGGTCCTGGACCTTGTCCTTGCTTACCCATTCCAGGTCCCCCTCGTCGCACCGGATCTGTTCCCCGGTCCAGCGGTTGGCGGTGAAAAGGTGCATGTACTCGGTGTCCCGGCCCTCGTAGTCAAAGGTGACGATCCCCCGGTAACGGTAGTCGGTGAGCTGTAGGCCGGTCTCCTCCTTGGTCTCCCGGAGGGCGCAGTCCTCGGGGCTTTCCCCCTGCTCGAACTTGCCGCCCACCCCGATCCATTTGTCGTGGCTGATGTCGTTCTTCTTTTTGACCCGGTGGAGCATCAGGTACTCCCCGGCGGCGTTCTCCAGATAAATGAGCGTGCTGTTGATGGCCATTACACGTTAAACCGAAAGAGGACGATGTCCCCGTCCTTCATCACATAATCTTTTCCTTCGGAGCGGACCAGGCCCTTCTCCTTGGCCGCCGCCATGGTGCCGCAGGCCTTCAGGTCCTCAAAGGCCACCACCTCGGCCCGGATAAAGCCCCGCTCGAAGTCGGTGTGGATCTTGCCCGCGGCCTGGGGGGCCTTGGTGCCCCGGGTGATGGTCCAGGCCCGGCACTCGTCCTCGCCGGAGGTGAGGAAGGAGATGAGCCCCAGAAGGGTGTAGCTGGCCTTGATGAGCCGGTCCAGGCCGCTCTCCGCGATGCCCAGGTCCTCTAAGAACATGGCCTTCTCGTCGGCGGGCAGCTCGGCGATCTCGGCCTCCAGCTTGGCGCACACCGGAATGACCTGGGCCCCCTCCTTGGCGGCCAGGTCCCGGACCTGCTGGTAGTAGGTCACGCCCTCGGGGGCGGCAAAGCCGTCCTCGTCCAGGTTGGCGGCGTAGATCACCGGCTTGAGGGAGAGGAGCTCGCTGGTGGCGATGACCTCCCGCTCGTCCTCGTCGCACTCAAAGCTCCGGGCCGAGTTGCCGTCGTTGAGCCAGTCACGGAGCCGGGTGAAGAGCTCGGC
>JAGBDQ010000117.1 GCA_017937415.1 Oscillospiraceae bacterium | reverse complement strand
CTTCCCTATGTGGACAACACCGCCCTGGCTGTCAGCGGCCACTCCATGGGCACCTGGAGTTCCTGGTCGGTGGCGGCGGCCTATTCGGGCAGCGTGAACGCCGCCGGGGAGAGCATTGCCCCCAAAGCGGTGGTCCTCCAGTGCGGCGAACTTTTCCGGGAGAGCGTCTATGACGCCGAGAACATCCATTTCAACAACGTGCTCCTCCTTCAGGCCAAGTATGACGAGTTCAGCTACTTCCGGGACTATGAGCCCAATGTCACCGACGACCTTCTGAAAAGCGACCTGCGGACCGAGTTCCTGGGCTGCACGGCGGATGAGGCAGCCTGGAACACCACTTACGGTTCCATGGCTGACGGTACCGCCCGCCGGATCGAGCTTCTCTACACCAACCACCGGCTCACCACCCACGACAGCCATGGCCTTTCCGCCGCCATGGACTGGTTTGGCCAGGCCCTCCGCCTGGACACCGACCTTGCCCCCACCGATCAGGTGGCCATGGGCAAGGAATGGCTGGTCCTGCTGGCTATGGTCTGCTGCGTGGGGGCCATGCTCCCCCTGATGGAGCTTCTCCTCTCCACCCCCTTCTTCGCCCCAGTGGTCCAGCCTCTGCCCGACCAAAAGAAGGTCAAGCAGGGCGGCAAATGGTGGAAAGGCGCCGTTGTCACGATGCTGCTGGGCGGGATCACCTACCCCTTTATGACCCAGCTTGGCCACGGCCTTCTGCCTCTGCCTGAGGGGGTCTTCCGCATGACAGTGGGCAACGGTTTCCTGTCCTGGTACCTGATCCTCATTCTCATTATGCTGGGCTTTACCATTCTGGGCAGACGTTCCGGCAAAAAGAAGGGGAGCCCGGTCACCTTCCAGGATCTGGGCTTTGCCACAGCTGACCGGCCCGACCGTTTTTCCTGGAGCCTTCTTGGCCGGGCCGCTCTGCTGGCCCTTCTCATGGCGGGACTGGTCTACGGCATGACGGCCCTCTTTGAAAGTCTGTTCCTGCTGGACCTGCGGTTCATCTGGCCCTTCTTCAAGACCTTCACTCCGGCCCGGCTGGGACAGTTCGGAGTCTACATCCTCATCTTCGCCCTCTTTTACCTGCTCAACAACAGCCGCATTATGGCCTGTATGCGCACCGACAGCGCCTATCTCCCCGGGGCAAAGGGCTTCTGGAGCTGCTGGTGGCGCAACGCTCTGCTCATGGCAGGCGGCGTTCTGATCATCACCCTCATCGAGTACATCCCCTTCTTCGCCGGGATCGGTCCCGGTGCCGACCTTCTGTTCGGCTCCACCTTCGGCGGACCCTTTATGTCCCTGTTGATCCTCTTTATCCCCCAGGTGCTGGCTTTCAGCCTCATCTGTACCTACACCTACCGCCGCACAGGCAATGTCTGCACCGGCGCTCTCGTGTCGGCCATTCTGTCCTGCTGGATCGTTACCGGCGGCTCGGCCATGCTGTAAGATACAGGGGAAAACGCAAAAATTTCCTGCCGCAAAGTGACCGTTTAGTACAAAAAACAAAGCGTCTGTTTTCAGTACCTATCATACTGAAAACAGACGCTTTTCTTCTCTTATGGCGTTTTGATCTCCACCACGGTGAGCTTCTCCCCCTCTACCCTGAACCTGACCTCCAACCCGGCAAAGGTCATGCCATAGACCCGGTCGGGGTCGGCCTGGTAGTGGGGCCTGGGGTCGCAGGAGAGCACCCCGGCCAAGGCCTCCAGGCGGTCCTGGGGGATCTTCTCCCGCAGCTCAGGCGGGATGGTCACCTTCAGTCCTTCGGGCTTTGCGGCGTAGCCCTCGGCTGCCTCGGGGCGGCAGTCGGCGTAGGGGATGTAGGGCTTGATGTCGTAGATGGGGGTGCCGTCCATCAGGTCGGCCCCCGACAGATGGAGCACCGGTCCCCGGGGAGTCTGGAGCTCCACCCCCTCCAACTTCACGCAGGAGAGCCCCAGGGGGTTGGGGCGAAAGGGGGAGCGGGTGGCGAAGACCCCCAGACGCTCGTTGCCCCCCAGGCGGGGTGGGCGGACCGTAGCCGACCAATGCTCCTTTTTCGCCTCGTGAAAACCCCAGATGAGCCACAGGTGGGAAAATCCTTCAATGCCCCGCAAAGTGTCAGGATTCCGGAATTCCGGTTCAAATACCAGAGTGCTTTTCAGTCCTTCCACCAGGCCGCTCTGCCGGGGGATGCCGAATTTCCCGGGAAATTCGCTCTCCATCCGGGCAATGATCTTCAGTTGGGCGATCTCATCCATTTTGCTCCCTCCCCGGCCTTTCCCCTGTCTTTGACAGGAGATCAGTTTATCAGCTGTTGGATCTCGCTTTCTGTATATTGGTACTTGGTCCCGTCCAGCTCGGAAAGGGCAAAGCGCAAAAAGCCAAACTCCCCGGAGCTCCCCCGGTCTGTGGTGGCGTCGAACCAGAGCCACTCTCCGTCCAGCTTGGCCAGGTTCCACATGTGGTGCTCCCGGAAATACTTCCCGCTCACGGTATAGCAGGAGATCCCCAACTTCTCAAACATCAGGTCCAGAGCGTTGGCGTAGCCGCCGCAGATGGCTGTCTTGTCCCGCAGGGCCCCCAAGGCGGTCTGGGACTCGTAGGGCATACTGGAAAAATCCGAGTAATACCGCTGGTCATATTCCACATTCACCGTCAGGTAGGCGTAGACGGCCTGAGCCTTCTCCCGCTGGGTCATATCCTCCGTGACCACCTGGGCGATTACCTCATCCGCCAGCCGATCCGCCTCGGCAAGCCCGTCCATACAGTCCTCCATGGTCATGCCCATGGCCGGACTGTACTGAAGTCGGGTGCCGTCCCTGCTCAGGGCGCACAGGATATATCCGCCCCCTATCTGCTGCAGGGCACGGTTCATATTGTCGGGCTCCAATGTCTTTTCGGTAATGCGAACGGGGACCGACTCCTCCCCCAGATGGCTTTCGGCCACCGCTAAAAGCGTCTGGATGGAAGAGACCTCCTCCCCCTCGAAGCCCTCCGGGAAGTCCCCGGTCATGTAGGGCATATAGGAGACGGTGCAGGTCAGTTCCTCCCCCGAACAGGTGCCTGTCACATCGTAGGCGTACTTCAGGCCGGGGGACTCCCGGGTGATCTCATAATAAAGGTTCTTTACGTCCAGCTCCGGCGTCTCCAGTCCGGCAGAGGAAATATCCATGACCACAGGCTGACGCAGCTCCTCTATGGCGGTACGCAGTTCCTCCTTCAGCGCATCCCTGCTTTCGATCACCAGCGGGCCCTGGGGCTCGGGAGTGGGCTGGGGCGTCTCTGTCGGTTCCGGTGTGGGCTGAGCGGTTTCTGCCGGAGCCGGAGTAGGTTGGCTGGATGGGGAAACGGCAGCGTCCTCCGTGGTGTTCGGGGTCTCCTCCGGCTGTTGGGCGGTCTTGTCCGAACAGCCCGTCAGGGCAAGCAGGCACACGGTCAGTGTCAGTGCAATGATAGTAGTACGTTTCTTCATGTGGAACCGTTCTCCTTTTGCTGTGGTACTGGTCATTATAGCAGTCCCCCCGGGAAAATGCAACCCGCGGGCCACCCCGGTTTTGCCCGCCGTGCCTTGAATCCAGGCGTGAACTGTGTTATAATCCGAGATACAAAATAGACTGAAAGGGATGAGCGAAATGGAGCTGAACAAATATCTGGACCTCTCCCCCGAGGTGGCCCAGGCCCTGGCCGCCGGGAAGCCTGTGGTAGCCCTGGAGTCCACCATCATCTCCCACGGTATGCCCTACCCCCAGAACGTGGAGACCGCCCTTCAGGTGGAGGAAATCATCCGGGAAAACGGGGCGGTGCCCGCCACCATCTGCATCATCGGCGGACGGCTGAAGGCGGGCTGCACCAGGGAAGAGATCGAGTATCTGGGCAAGGCGGGGCCCAAGGTCACCAAGGCCAGCCGCCGGGACCTGGCCATGCTGGTGTCACGGAAGATGGACGGAGCCACCACGGTCACCACCACCATGATCATCGCCCACATGGCGGGCATCAAGGTCTTTGCCACCGGCGGCATTGGTGGAGTCCACCGGGGAGCCGAGACCACCATGGACATCTCGGCCGACCTGGAGGAGCTGGCCCACACCCCCGTGATGGTGGTGTGCGCCGGGGCCAAGTCCATCCTGGACCTGGGGCTCACCTTAGAGTATCTGGAGACCCATGGGGTCCCCGTCATTGGCTACGGCACCGAGGAGCTGCCCGCCTTCTATACCCGCAAGTCGGGCTTCGGCGTAGACTACCGGGTGGATTCTCCCGAGGAGCTGGCCAGGTTCTTCAACACCAGCCTGGAGCTGGGCATGGGGGCCGGTATCCTGGTGACCAATCCCATCCCCGAGGAATATTCCATGGACCCCAACATCATCAACAAGGCCATTGATGAGGCTCTTGCCCAGGCCAAGGCCCAGGGGATCCACGGCAAGGAGACCACCCCCTTCCTGCTGGCCAAGGTGAAGGACCTGACCGGCGGAGATAGCCTGGACAGCAACATCCAACTTGTGTTCAACAACGCCCGGCTGGCCGCCCGCACCGCAGCAGCCATGGTAGGCTGAGCCAACCCATATCCAGAATAAACAGAAGGCCGATGCGCAGGCATCGGCCTTCTGTTTTCATCTGAGGTTACACCATCTTTTCCGGCTTTACCAACTCGTCGTACTCCCCCCCGGTGAGATACCCCAGAGAGAGGACGGCCTGACGGAGGGTGGTGCCCTCCTTTAATGCCTTTTTGGCGCACTCCGCCGCCTTTTCGTAGCCGATCTTAGGGGTAAGGCAGGTGACTAACATAAGAGAATTGCTGAGATTTTCCTCCATCCGCTCCACGTTGGGCTCCAACCCCTCGATACAATGGGCTCGGAAAGAATCCATGGCGTCGGCCAGGAGATTGGCCGAGAGAAGGAAATTGTAGGCGCTCACCGGCAGAAATACGTTGAGCTGGAAGTTCCCCTGGCTGGCCGCCACAGTGATGGCGGTATCGTTGCCCATGACCTGGACTGCCACCATGGTCACCGCCTCGCACTGGGTGGGGTTCACCTTGCCCGGCATGATGGAGGACCCCGGCTCGTTCTCCGGGATATGGAGCTCCCCCATGCCGCACCGGGGGCCGCTTGCCTCCCACCGGATGTCGTTGGCGATCTTCATCAGGTTGCACCCCAGGGCCTTCAAGGCCCCGTGGGCAAAGACCAGGGCATCCTTGGATGTGAGCGCGTGGAACTTATTTTCGTCGGGAACGAATTCCACCCCGGTGAGCCCGGTCAGCTTTTCGCAGACCATTTTGTCAAAATCCTTGGGGGCATTGAGTCCGGTACCCACCGCTGTGCCGCCGATGGCAAGTTTACATAATTCAGAAAGGGACCCTTTCAGCATCCTGCAGGGGGCCTCCACCAGTTCCCGCCATCCCGAAACCTCCTGAGCAAATTTCAGGGGGGTGGCGTCCTGGAGGTGGGTGCGGCCAATGCGGATCAAGTCGGGATAGCGCTCCTCGATGGCCCGGAAGGCGTCAGCCAGACGCTGGGCGGCAGGCAGGACCCGCTGGGTGACCGCCAGGACGGCGGCAATGTGGAGGGCCGAG
>JAGBDQ010000006.1 GCA_017937415.1 Oscillospiraceae bacterium | reverse complement strand
GCTGTCTGGACGGCTGCGGCCCCGGGGCCATGCAGTTCCGCTCCCGGATCAGCACTGCCGAGGTGACCCGGGCATGGCGCCGCGGGGTGGCTGAACGGGCTACCAAGTATTTCTGCACCTGCCTTTCAGAATTCTTCTACACCGACTATCTTGGCCTGGAGGTGGAATTCCGGGAGGATGGGGAGGGGGGCGCCTTTTACGTCACTCTCCCTGAGCCTGAGACTGAGGGAACAACAAACGGGACAGCCTGAGAAGGCCGTCCCGTTTCATTTTGTTGGTAAATTTATGCCGGAAAAATTACGCAAGCAGGGCCGGCTCCACCGGAATATCCTCCCGGGGGACCTTGGACCAGTTGAAGTCTCCGGCCAGCTCTTGGGCGGTTACGGGGGCAGCAGTCTCCCGTTGACCGGCCATTTTGGCCAGGATCCCTGTCAGCTCCTGAGGTGTGTATCGCTGCCGCAGAACTCCCATATCCAGATCGGCGTCCCGTTTGGCCAGCCGCCGTCCGTCTGGGGCGAGAAGGAGAGGCACATGGTAAAATTCCGGGGCGGTCAGCCCCAGGGCCTCATAGAGCCAAAGCTGCCGGGGAGTGGAGGAGAGCAGATCCCGCCCACGGACCACCTGGGTGACACCCATGGCGGCGTCGTCCACTACCACGGCCAGCTGATAGGCCCAGGCCCCGTCCGAGCGTTTGATGGGGAAGTCTCCGCAGTCAGTCCATAGGTCCTGGGTGTAGTTCCCTTGAAGCCAGTCTGTAAAGGTAATGACCTTGTGGGGCACTCGGACCCGGTAGCTGGGGACCTTTTCTTTGGCTTTTTCCGCAGCCTCTTCCGCCGTCAGAAGAGCACAGGGGCAGGAGGGGGAAACTTCGTGGATATGGGGGGCCTCGTTGAGCCGCTGGATCCGGGAGCAGAAGCAGGGGTAGGTGAGTCCCCGGGCGGTCAGCCGATCAAAGGAGGAAGCGTAGAGATTTCCCCGGTTGGACTGCCAGGAGGCGGCGCTGTCTCCCCCTTCGTCCCAGTCCAGCCCCAGCCACTCCAGGTCCTCCATGAGCTGCCAGGCATAGGCAGGCTGGCACCGCACCAGATCCAGGTCCTCGATGCGCAGCACCATAGAGCCGCCCCGGCTTCGTGCGGAGAGCCAGGCCAGCAGGAAGGAGAACAGGTTCCCCAGATGCATCCGCCCGCTGGGGGATGGGGCAAAACGGCCTTTCACCGGCACTGGGATCACTCCTCAAAAATCATGGTGGCAAAATAATCCTCCGGGGTCTCAGCCCGGCGGATGAGCTTTACGGAGCCGTTTTCCTGAAGAAGGAGCTCGGCCGAGCGGAGCTTGCCGTTGTAGTTGTAGCCCATGGAATGACCGTGAGCCCCGGTGTCATGGATCACCAGCAGATCCCCCAGTTTGATCTCCGGAAGAGGACGCTGTATGGCAAATTTGTCGTTGTTTTCGCACAGGCCGCCAACCACATCGTAAATATGGTCGCAGGGAGCGTGCTCCTTGCCGGAGACCGTGATGTGGTGGTAGGCCCCATACATGGCGGGGCGGATCAGATCCACGGCGCAGGCGTCCACCCCCACATACTCCCGGTAGGTGTGCTTAAAGTGGAGGACCTTAGTGACCAGACAGCCGTGAGGGCCAAGCATATACCGGCCCAATTCGGTGTAGATAGCCACATCCCCCATACCTGCGGGGACCAGGATCTCCTCAAAGGCCCGCCGGACCCCTTCACCAATGACGGCAATGTCATTGGCGGTCTCCTCAGGGCGGTAGGGGATCCCTACGCCGCCCGACAGGTTGATGAAGGCGATCTTGCAGCCGGTTTCCTGCTGCAGCTCTACTGCCAGGCGGAAGAGAATACCGGCCAAAGCGGGATAGTAGTCGTTGGAGAGAGTGTTGGAGGCCAAAAAAGCATGAAGTCCAAACCGCTTGGCTCCCATGGCCTTCAACTTGCGGAAGCCCTCAAAGAGCTGCTCCCGGGTAAAGCCGTATTTGGAGTCTTCCGGAGTGTCCATGACCTGGAAGCCCTCGTGGCTCTCTCCCAGGTGGAAGACCCCGCCGGGGTTGAACCGGCAGGAGATGGTCTCGGGGATCTCGCCTACGGTCCCCTTCAAAAAATCAATATGGGTAAAATCGTCCAGATTAATGACAGCTCCCAGCTTGTGGGCCAGAGCGTACTCCTCAGCAGGGGTCTCGTTGGAGGAGAACATGATGTCATGACCGCGGAAACCGCATTTCTCAGAGAGCATCAGCTCGGTGAGGGAGGAACAGTCCACCCCGCAGCCTTCCTCTTGGAGGATCTTCAGGATGGCGGGCGTGGGGGTGGCCTTCACGGCAAAATACTCCCTGTAGCCCGGATTCCAGGAAAAGGCAGCCTTCAGAGCCCGGGCAGTTTGACGGATCCCCTTCTCATCATAGAGATGAAAGGGAGTGGGATAGTCACGGACAATGGCTTGGAGCTGGGCGTTTGTGACAAAGGGCTTTTTCATGGGAACACCTGATTTCTCTCTGAAATAGCGGTTTTTATTATATCGCGTTGGTGCTCTTCCTGTCAACCGGGACACAGTGGGCCGCCAGGGTCCTGGGAGTAAAGTGGAGAAACAGGGCTATGGAGACGCAGGCGGCGGTCACATCACAGAGCGGCTCGGCCCAGAAGGCAGAGCTGGCGGAGAAAAGCATAGGCAGAGTCACCACGGCGGTGATAAAGACGGTTTTTCGCAGCAGGGAACAAAACAGGGCCAGCCGGGTCTGTCCCAGGGCGGTGGAGCAGTCCACCGATGCCCACTGGATAGGCATAGCCAGGATCCCTGCGGTGTAGACCTTGATCAGAGTGACGCTGCGGGCGATCAGATATTCGCTTTTGGTAAAAAAGCGGACAAAGAGTGGGGCACCCAGATGAGTAAAGATCAGCATGATAAAGGCAAATAAGAAGCAAAGGGAAAAGATCCCTTTCAGGGCCTTCCTGACCCTCTGGGCATCTCCGGCACCCAGATTGAAGCTCACGATCCCCTGACAGCCCAGGGTGATCCCGCTTAGGGGCATGGCGACGAGAAGCATATAACTCTGAACGATAGAACAGCAGGTGAGAAGGGTGTCTCCCTCCGCCGGGCCGCCTTGACGCTGGAGGGTGGCGTTGAGTATGATCAGGATCACACTGTCCAGGGCATAGGTGAGAAAGGGGGCCATACCGAAGGTGATGATCTGGCGGCAGATGGTGGGGTTAAACCGTCCCCACCGCAGGGGCACCGGTATGGACGGGCGGGTGAGGGCAGCGAGAGCAAAGACGCAGGAAGCTGCCTGAGACAGTAAGGTGGCCCAGGCAGCTCCTGCCACTCCCAAATCCAGCGTAAAAATAAAGAGAGGGTCCAGACAGATATTGAGGGATGCCCCCAGCACCACCGTAGCCATCCCCGTCCCGGAGCGGCCCTGGCAGATCAGGAAGTTATTGAGTCCTGTCGCCATAAGGGCAAAAGCGGTCCCGGCAATATAGATGGTCATATAGGTGAGAGCATAGGGGAAGGTATCGGCGCTGGCTCCGAACCACCAAAGAAGGTTTTTACGCAGGGAGAAAAAGAGAACTGCCAAGCCCCCGGCCATGCCCAGCAGCATCCACAGGCAGTTGGAGAGAATGGTGGAAGCCCCCTCTTTATCCCCTGCGCCCATCTTCATGGAGAACAGAGGGCCGCCGCCCAGACAGGTTAGGTAAGAGAAAGAGGAAAGCAGTGTGACAATGGGGCTGCAGATGCCCACTCCGGCCAAAGCCAGATCCCCCACTAGAGGAATATGACCGATAAACATCCGGTCCACGATACTGTACAGAACATTGACAAATTGAGCCAGCATGGTGGGAATGGCCAAGCGAAGCACCAGCCCACCGATGGGATCCTTACCCAAATCAGCCTTGCCGCGCATATGATCGTACCCCTTCTGAAAACTGTAAAAGAAAAACCCTCGCGATTATACGCGCTTTTTTGAAGAGAGTAAAGAGAGAAAAAACAGGGGCAAAAAAGACTGAAAAATGTGCAAAATTGCCTATTGCATTCTTTTCCCGATTCTGGTATCATCTTTCCTAATGAAGGGAGGGACGCTCCATGACTTGTATGTGCTTGTTTGGTACATGGAAAAGGCACGGGGTCGCTATTCCCTTTTTTGACGGACAATCACATCTGTGATTGTCTCTTTTTTTGCCCCAAAGAAGTTATGCGAGAAGAGAAAGGAGAAATGAAGCTATGAGCAACAATCAAGACGCCATCCGCGACGCACGTACCCTTGGGATGCCCAAAATGCTCCTGCTGGGTCTCCAGCACATGTTCGCCATGTTTGGGGCCACCATCCTGGTGCCCATCCTGGTAAACAGCCAGACCAATGCGGCCGGTGAGTCCATCGGTATGCCCCTCTCCATCCAGACCACCCTGTTCTTTGCCGGTATCGGCACCCTGTTTTTCCATGTCTGTGCCAAGATGAAGGTGCCCGCTTTCCTGGGCTCCTCCTTCGCTTTCCTGGGCGGCTTCGCCGCCATGGGCGCCATGAACGAGGGCATTTACGCCTCCATGTCTCAGGCTGAGAAGCTCCAGTACGCCTGCGGCGGCATTGTGGTGGCCGGCCTCCTTTACCTGGTGCTGGCCCTGCTGGTGAAGGTAGTGGGGGTCCATAAGGTCATGCGGTTCCTGCCCCCGGTGGTTACCGGCCCCATCATTATCTGTATCGGCCTGAATCTGGCTCCCTCCGCCGTGTCCAATGCCTCCACCTGCTGGTGGCTGGCCCTGCTGGCCATGGCCATCATCATTGTGTGCAACATCTGGGGCAAGGGTATGGTCAAGATCATCCCCATTCTTCTGGGCGTGGTAGGCGCCTATGTGGTGGCCATTCTGACCCGGCAGGTGGATTTCTCCGGCGTGAGCAGCGCCGCCTGGGTGGGCTTCCAGCCCTTCATCACCGACTTTGGCGGCAGTGTGGCCAAGTTTGACCTGTCCGCCATCCTGGTCATGGCCCCCATCGCTATCGCCTCCATGATGGAGCACATCGGCGATATGTCGGCCATCTCGGCTACCGTGGGCGCCAACTTCCTGGAGGATCCCGGCCTTCATCGCACCCTGATCGGCGACGGCATCGCCACCTCTCTGGCTGGTATGTTCGGCGGCCCTGCCAACACCACCTACGGCGAGAACACCGGCGTGCTGGTCCTCTCCCGGGTCTATGATCCCCGGGTCATCCGCTTGGCCGCCATTTACGCCCTGGTCCTGTCCTTCAGCCCCAAGTTTGCCGCTCTGATCGGGGCCCTGCCCTCGGCCATTATTGGCGGCGTCAGCTTTATCCTTTACGGTATGATCTCGGCCATCGGCGTGCGGAACGTGGTGGAGAACCAGGTGGACTTCACCAACTCCCGGAACCTGATCATCGCCGCTGTGATCCTGGTCTGCGGCCTGGGCTTCTCTTCCGGCCTCACCTTCCAGGTGGGCGGGGCCTCCATCACCCTCACCGGCCTGGCTATCGCCGCCATCGCCGGCATTGCCCTCAACGCCATCCTCCCCGGCAACGACTATGAGTTCGGCAAGGACGACGGTCACAACTCGGGCAATCTGGGGAAGTACTGATCTTGAGATTGCATAATAATAGCTGTACAGAGCGTCAAAAAAGAGGAACCTCCGGAGGAACCGGAGGGAGGAAAAGTGTGAAAGGGGACCGTCAGGGTCCTCTTTCACTCATTTCAATGAACTTTTTGAGCTTGCTCAAAAAGTGTTTCGCCTGTCGAAAAAACTTTTTCGACAGGCAAACAGCCCGAACCGCCATCATCGGCGGTTCGGGCTGAGTTTTTTTGAAGAAGATTGAAGGGAGTGTACTGCGTTTTCCCGGCGGGCGTTACACTTCGGCGGAGGATACTGTTTCCTTCAGGGCGGGAGAGTTGTCCTGGTATGCGTCCAGATAGACCCGGAGGCGGGTGCTTTGGATCAGCTGCTCCATCTCCTGAAAGAAGGCCGGGTCGTCAAAGAGTTCCACAATGTAGGGAGCATAACGGGTACCTTTGCCCTGCCGAAGCTCCGAGATGATCTGTCCGTATGTTTTGGCGGCGGCATAGCTGCGGCCCACATTGTCGGTGCCCGCATCCAAACAATCCACCACAGTGATAATGTCCACGATGGGACGGACCCGGTCCGGGCAGGCGGTCACATGGGCTGGATAACCGCCTGTACCGTCAAAGGTGCAGTGGTGGTAGTGGGCAACCTCAGAGATGTCGGACATATTCAGCAGAGTCAGAAGGCTGCAGCCCAATGTGGTGTGGAGCTTGATGCAGGCAAATTCCTCGTCCAACAATCTCCTGCTGTATAGTCCCACATAGTTGAGAAGCATACATTTGCCCAAATCGTGATAAAGACCGCAGCGGAAGGTCTGCTCCATCAGCTCATCCCGGTGTTCGGTGGCCCGGGCAAAACCAAAGACACCGTCCAGACACTCCGGGGCCTTTTCAAGCAGCTGCTGACAGACCCGGCGGGAGAGGAGAGCCACCATAGTTGAGTGGACGAAAGTGGGGGCATGACAGGCAAGGATATAGTCCAGAATACGCAGGGAAAATCCCTGATCGTTTTCGGGGATATATGTGGCGATCGCTTGAAGGGCCTGAGCGACCTGGGAGGCGTACTCGTTTTTGGGGAGCAGGAAAAGAAATTCCCGCTGATTCTGCCGGATTTTTTCCAGTCTGGGAGCCAGCTTTTCCTGCTCCGGTTCCGGCAGAAGGGTGGAGTAATGGAACAGGTAGAGGGGGCAGTTGAGCACGGCCCAGATATTATCCCCGGAAAAATTGTGCAGGTCGGCGCTTTCACAGATGTGAAGTAATGTGCCGGTCAATGTGGAGATGGGAAGGAGCCCTGCGTGATACCGGGCCGCATCGTAAACATACTGGGTGCGGACTCCGACGTTTTTCTCCTTGGCCCGGGCGATCTGCTCCTGGTGCCGGTAGACATAGTCGGCCGACTCCATCACCGCCTGGGCGATGTCAGGATCGGGGTGACTGCGCAGGGAGGAAAGATACTTTACCCGGTCATAATGCATGGTATAAATAAAATGATCCCAGGGAATGTCCGGATCTTTTTCTCGATAGTGGGGAGACTGAAAAATGCCCATGGCCCGGTCAAAGACTGCCATGTAAGCGTTCCAGTCATCCCGAAGTTCCTCAAGGGAAGAAGCATTCCCCTTGGATTTCAGGGAAAATTTCATATTTCCAAGACAGCGGAGAATATAGGAGCGGGTCTCGGGATTCTCCAATTCTTCGTACCGGTCCAGATAGGCGGCGCCTGCTCCGAAGTATTGGCCGACCTGCTGGGTAAACATATCGGTCCCTGAAGCGGAATGGCTGACATTCATATAGAGGAGGGTGATGGCCATGTGATAAAGCTCACGGACCTCCAAATCAATGTCCTGCTGTTCCTTGGCATATTCATAAAGCAGTCGGTGGATGTAGTGTGCGATCCCCATGTCAGCGCTGCGGTTATAGTTAAAAAGAGCATCGGCCAGTTCCTTCAGGTTATCCACTTCTTCCAGGGTCAGGTCTTTTGCTTCCCGGGAAAAAAGGATCTCTTTCAAGATCCGGTCGTTTTCCTGATGGATCCGGAAGAGCCCTTCCGCGCTGCTTCGGATCAC
Organism: Oscillospiraceae bacterium; assembly: GCA_017937415.1. Taxonomy (GTDB): domain Bacteria; phylum Bacillota; class Clostridia; order Oscillospirales; family Oscillospiraceae; genus Vermiculatibacterium. The sequence goes on along the minus strand of JAGBDQ010000006.1, from coordinate 5,125 downwards.
CCCAATGATCTCATCCTGAGTCATGCCTTCCTGTATCTGAGGCTTGCTCAGCTGGAAGGCATGGGTGAGATTGTCCAGATAGGTCTGGTAAATACTGTCCATGATAGGGTCCTCTCTTTGTTTGGGATACGGGCAGTTTGAACCATACTATTGATAGAGTAACATAAATACGCTGTGGCCGCAAGCGGAAAATGAAAACTTTACAGAATTAGCACTCTTACGTGAAGAGTGCTAATGTTTACAAATTGGACATATCATGCGGTATATTTGTTCATAGACCGGGGATATACTGATAAACATAAGAGGAACAAAAGGCAGAGCTTTTTGGATACCCCTGAAACAGGAAAGGATGATCCCCATGGGTCAGACGAAAAGTTAGCATTATAACATAACGAGTGCTAACCATTCCGGAAAAAGGCAATATCAAAAACACAAAACAAAAAGGAGTAATGAATTATGTTTGGAATGATCCCCTTTGACCGCAGCGACAACAATCTTTTCGATACCTTCGACAGCTTTGCCCGCGATTTCTTCCGTAAGTCCAACGCTGATCTGCCCGCTTTCCGCACGGACATCCGGGATGCCGGTGACAGCTACGTGCTGGAGGCAGAGCTTCCCGGCTTCAACAAGGAGGACATCAACCTGGACCTGAAGGACGGCATCCTGACTATCACGGCTGCCCATACCGAGAGTACTGAGGACAAGGGCGATAACGGCTCCTACATTCGCCGGGAGCGCCGTTACGGCTCCTTCCAGCGCAGCTTTGATGTGACCGGCATTGAGGAGACCGGGATCACCGCCGCCTATCTCAACGGGGTCCTGACCCTGACACTGCCCAAGGCCAAGCCTGCTGAGCCTGAGACCCGCCGCATTGCCATCAACTAAACCATTGTAATATTGAAGAAGCCGCCCTCCCAAAAGGAGAGCGGCTTTTTGTACTATGAAAACCACTGGCCTTGCCAGTGCTTTTCATAGTACAAAAAGAGAGACCGCTTGTTTGCGGTCTCTCCCGTTTCCTAAAAACGCTTTGTTCAGATTTTGATCAGCCGTAGAAAGCGTGGGCGCCGATGGTGGTGATATAGGGACGGTTCCGGGATGCCCAACTGCTGGATGCGGTGCGGGGATTGAGGAAGAACAGGGCGTTGCCCACCGTGTTAGCTCCGTCCAGGCACAGCTTGGCGGCAATGACGCTCTCGGCGTTGGGCTCCAGATTGATGGAGCCGTTTCTCACGGGAGTGAACTGGTTCTTCTGGTAGATCACTTCCTTGACCGTGTTGGGGAAGGTGGAACTTGCCACCCGGTTCAACACCACGTTGCCCACAGCGATCTTGCCCTCCAGAGGCTGGTTGCCGCTTTCGGCGTTAATAATGTGGGAGAGCCAGTAAAGGTCGGTGGAATCGTAGTAGTCGGCGCCCGAAGTGATGGGATCCCCGCCGGCGGTGATCACCACACAGTAGTTGATCTCGTCCCAGGAAACCTCAGCGCCAAGCCAGGAACACAGGGTACGCACAGGGAAGAGGATGCGGTCGTCCACGGTGGTGAAGCCGTTGGGCTGATAGAGGTACCGCCCGTTGATGATCACGTACTTCTGGGCGGGGATGATCTCCATGTTGAGGCCGGTGGCCTCGATGATGGTGCGCTCGCCGGTCCAGGTAGAAACAGCATCCGGATAAAGGGCCTTGATCACGGGGAAGTAGGGAACATAGGTCACGTTGCCGATCATGCGGGTGGGTACATCGGTGTTCAGGACCTGGTCGTTGACCACTACCCGGGGCTGCCCGGGAACAATGGTCGAAGGGTCAAATACGAATTCGGGCTGAGTGGCGGACAGTTCTTCGTCCGCGGCAATGACGGGGACGCTGGTGGCCAGCAGTCCGCACAGGACCAAAACCAGCGCAAGCGTTCTTTGTTTCATGTTCGTTTTTTCCTCCTTGTAGAACCAATTTGAAGAACGATTTGTAACCGCTCTGATTCAAATTGTAACCATATTGTAACCTATTTAGAACCAAAAATCAAGAAAGATTTTGCAAATACGGCGAAATGACCTAAAAACGACGGATTGCGCCACAAAATATTAGTTACAAAAGTTACAATTCTGAAACCGAACAAATGTCCCAAAGCCTTGGGGCACAAGGCGTAGAGAGACTTTGTTGCATTTTGCCCTGAGAGAAAGAAAAACAAACAAAAACGACCTTCCTGAACGCTCAGAAAGGCCGTTTTTTAGACTTTTTTGCGTAAAAAATGTCAGCGGTAGAACCAATGGGCCCCGATGGTGGTCACGTAATCCCGATTTTCCATGGTCCAATGGTTGTTGGTGAGAGCGGGGGCCAAAAAGTAGAGGCTGTCGCCCACCGGGTTTTGGTCGCTTTGGCTGAGGCAAGCCATAGCGGCCCGGACACTCTCTTCGGTTGGAGTGAGGTAGATGGTCCCGTTGCGGACAGGCTCAAACTGCCCGCCCCAGCGGTCATCAAAAATGACCCCGTAAATGGTGTTGGGGAAGTCCGGATGATCCACCCGGTTCAGCACTACGTGGCCCACGGCAAGTTTCCCTTCCCAGGGTTCTCCCTGACTTTCGGCCGAAATGATACGGGAGAGCCAGTAGAGTTCATCCGGGTCATAGGCGGAAGTGCCGGTAAGGAGAGCGGCCACCTGGGTGTCGGCATGCCACTGGACCTGGACATCAAAAAGGCTGCAGAGAGGCCGCACGGGGACCAGAGTCCGGCCATTTTCCAGACGCACCGGGAGCCCCAAGGAAATCACCGCTCCGTTGTAGAGGAAAAAATTTTCTCCGGGGCGGGCGGTCAGGACCTGGTCATCCCAACGGGCCGTTGCCTGGCCTTCCTCCCAAGAGATCTGTGCCTGAGGCTGGAGGGCTTGTACAACTGTCCGAAAAGAGACGTAAGCGGTGTTACTGAAAATGGGAACTGTGCCGGCATCCAATGGCTCGCCGTTTAGCGTGAGGCGTGCGGCTCCGGCAGGAAGCGGGATGGCCATCAGGCACATAAGTAGGAGAAGAAGAGAGAGAATACGTTTCATGGGGGACTCCTTTCACAATTTGTAACCAAATTGTAACCTTTCCAAAAGAAGTCTGCAACCCACAATATTTTCCAGGAAAAAAGAAACACCTGGCCGACAGGCCGGGCCTATGTACTCCGCCGGAACGGCGGAGGGGAGGAAAGGACGTTACAGGATGTGCTCCACGCAAAAGTCGTCCAGGACCTGCCAGCCCATGTCGTGCCAGCTTGCCAGGGGAAATTTGCGGATGGTCACCGCATCCCATTCGGAGCAGAGCCGCTTTTCCGGGTCCAGACGCAGACAGTCGCTGGGCCAGGCGGTTTCTTTTCGATTGGTGATCATGCCATTCTTTTTCATCTCTTCACCCCCACGATAGTATGGGCAAAAAGAACGGGGAGAGAAGAGAGAGTTTTTGGAAAAGCAGACGGCACCCAAAACAAAAACGCGGCGGGAGTACGCAGTCACACGCACTTCCGCCGCATAAGTTTTCGCTTATTTTTCTGAGGTATCCTTTTGGTATTCCAGGATGTCGCCCGCCTCACAGTCCAGGGCCTCGCAAATGGCGGCCAGAGTGGAGAAGCGGACGGCGGTGACCTTGTTGTTTTTGATCTTGGACAGGTTCACGTTGGAGATGCCCACTTTTTCCGCCAGTTCATTGAGAGACATCTTTCGCTCCACCATCATCCGGTCCAGCCGGAGTACGATCTTTCCCATGGGGCACACTCCTTCCTTTTGTTATAAAAGTCCATCCACGTCCTGCTGTAGCTGGGTTCCGTAATCAAAGAACTGGCTGAGGCAAATCACCATCAACCCGATGACCACCGAGTCCAACTCTACCCCGAGCTCCACGTTGTCCACGCCCAAAAGGAAGCGCATGCCCACGTTCCAAAGCAGCTCCACGCCCGAGATCGAGATGAGGAAGATGCCAATCTCCCGCAGCATCCGGGTGACATCCTTCTGGAAGGGGGTTTTCCCCTTGGAGAATTTGGTTTCTCCCTGGGCAGTTCTCAGGATCAGATAAACGTTGCGGAAGATCATGGCGCCCAGGCTGGCCAATACGACCCCCAAAAGAGCACTGAAGGTGACAGAAGCCGCGCTGGGGTAGCCATTGACCAGAACAAGGCTCAGGCTGCCGGCGGCATATTCCGGCAATGTCATGCTGTGGGCCATAAAGCCTTCCAGCCAATCCTTCATGACCAAAGAGAAAATGGCGGTCAGTCCGGCTGCCCCGGCACCGATCCAGCACAGGATCTCGGTTACTTTGGACAGGCAAAGGGTGAATTTGGTGAGGTTTTTCATGTCAGGTTCCTCCTGCAAAAAAAGATAGTCCAAATCGGTTTGGTAAGGCTATCATAGCACGGGGGATAACGTTTGTCAACTATATTTTATCGTAAAACATTAAAAAATATTCGGGAGACATAAAAATGGCGGTTGAGGAAAGAAAAACGCCGCTGCCCAATGACAGCGGCGTTTCTGTGATGATTGATCACACGGCACGGGTGACCTTGCCCGAGCGGAGGCAACGGGTGCAGACGTACACATGCTTGGGGGTACCGTCTACGATCGCCTTGACCCGCTTCACATTGGGCTTCCAGGTCCGGTTAGAACGGCGATGGGAGTGAGAGACCTTGATGCCGAAGCTCACGTCCTTATCGCAGAATTCACATTTAGCCATTTTCTTTCCCTCCTCACTGGTCAGGATGCACATAGAACATCGGCTACTATATTAACAGAACAAGTGGGAAAATGCAAGTGGTTTTTTCAAAATCCTATCAAAAAATCGAAAAAATCAACTTGAGGCTTGTTGCTCCTTTTCAGAGGCATCTGTTTGGGGAGCCTGTGGTGAGAGGGCGGAAAGGGAAAAGGCAGGAAAACCTTCCATGGCGGGAGAGATGGTTTTCATGGGAAAAAAGAGAATGGGACCTTCCGGGGTGAGAAAGAACCGCCGGGGGGAAAAGTAGGTGTTGATCCGGAGCGGCCAATCCTCATAGAAAAGGCTTTCTCCGGTAGTCAATCTTGCCTGGATCTGAGTTGAGAGTTCTTCCAGCAGAGCTTTCTTTTGACAATGGGGCAGAAGAAAATGGGACAGGGGGCGGGGAAGTCCGTCTGG
>JAGBDQ010000116.1 GCA_017937415.1 Oscillospiraceae bacterium | reverse complement strand
TTGCGGTGGACAAACAGCTTCCGGGAGGTCTCGGAGACGTTCAGGTTGTTCTCGAAGAACTTATTGATGGTGAACAGCGTCTCCTGATCCAGAGAGTCGATGGAATTCTTTTTGAACACCTCGCTCAGGAAGATCTCGCACAGCGTGGTGGGCAGCTGATAGATCAGCCGGCCGATGCCCAGATTCTCATAGTTGATGATGCTCTTCTCCGTGTCAAAGACCTTGCCCACGTCTATGGCGGTCTGGGCCTCCTTGTAGGAATCGGCCAGCTCCCGCAGACGCTCAGACACGGTGCCGATACCGATCACGGTCTTGACCCGCAGCTCGTTTTTCAAAGTATCCTCAATAGACTGGGCGATCTTTTCCAGATCCTCGCCGGTGGTGGCGGCGGTGATCTGCTTGACCACGGCCACGTCGGATTCATTGACAGAGAGGACAAAGTCCTGCAGCTTGTCGGGGAACATACCGGAGAGGACGTCCACCGTGGCCACGTCTCCCCGATCCTGCTGGCGGATCAGGAACACCGCCCGGGGCGTGTCGGTGGCGAAATGGAGCTCCTTGGCCCGAATATAGATATCTCCGGGAAGGATGTTGTCCATGATGATGTTCTTGACAAAGGTCCCCCGGTCGTGCTTCTCCTCATAGAAGGTCTTGGCATCATTCAGGGAGATATAGGCCAGCTGGCAGTAATTGCGGGCAAGCTCATCCTCCCCGGAGCAGAACACGGCATACTCAAAGTAATTGGAGCTGCCCACAATGACCCGGAAGGTTTTCTGACCAAAGACGACCACACTGTCGGTGGAACTGCCCACCTTCAGGGCCGCGTCCGCCCATCGCTCGCCGAGCAGGGACATATCGGTACAGGAAACTACACAGCCTTCCACATCAATCACACCAAAGGTACGGTCGGTAATGTCTCGCAACTGGACGATCACGCTCTGAAAAACACTGTTGGACATCTTTCTGTCACTCCTTAGTTTTCTTGCCTAAATGCGCATTTCACAAAATTGCATTGTTATTATACACCGCTTTTGCACACTTTGCAAGTACCATTTGACATTTTACTGCAAAAAGTCCAATGATTTTTAGGTATTCCTCCAACTATTTTCAGCTAGTTAAGGAAATTCGGCGAGTCGTTACCATCAAATTGACCATTTTGGCCATTTCTCTCAGAAGCAGGCGCTTCCAGGGCGGCGGTCTCCTCCTCCGTAAGCTCCCGGGCCGATCCCCTGGGCAGATTCCCCAGGCTGAGGCTTCCCTCCCGGCGGCGCTCCAGATAGGAAACGGGCATCCCGCAGGAGGCCATCATCCGGCGGACCTGGTGGTATTTCCCCTCACAGACGGTAATCAGGCTCTCCCCGGGGCCCAGAGGCTCCAAAACCGCCGGCAGGCAGACCGTCCCGTCTGCCAGGGTAAGGCCAGAGGCAAAGGCCTGTACGTCCTCCTCCCCCGCGCAGCCCTCATGCTGGGCGTAATAGAGCTTCGGGACCTCCTTTTTCGGGGAGATGAGCTTATGAAGGAGCTCTCCGTCGTTGGTAAACAGAAGCAGCCCCTCCGTCGCCTTATCCAGGCGGCCCACAGGCTTCAGCCCCAGCCGCTGCCAGTGGGGCGGGAGCAGCTCCATCACCGTTTTCTGCCGGTCCTCCGTGGCGGTAACATAGCCGGCGGGCTTATTGAGCATAACCACCATCCGCCGCTTCCCGCCCAATATTTCATCGTCCAGGGTCACTGTTTGGGTCCCGGGAAGGATCTTTCTGCCTCCGTCCCGCTCCGGGACGCCGTCCACCGCCACCCGGCCGCTTTTTAGAAGGGCCTTCACCTGGCTGCGGGTGCCCGCGCCGCTGTCGGATAGGAATTTGTCCAGACGTTCCATGGCTTTCTCCGTTCTACCCGGCCTGAGACGAGCATAGGTTAAACCACCTATCTGAGTCAGGAGGGAATTTTATGATGGTAATGACCGCAAAGGTCGATCCGAAAAAGGGGCTGCTGGCCCTGGCCGCCATTGCGGCTCTGGTGCTGGCGCTGATTCTGCTGCTGGGCGGCGGAAAGCAGGAGGCTGCCCAGACCGGCGCTCCCGCCGTGGGAAACAACGACGATCGGGTGAAATTTCTCCAGAGCTTCGGCTGGGAGGTGACCACGACGCCGTCCGAATCCAGCCAGGTCCTCATCCCCCAGGAGAGCGGGGAGGTTTTCCAGCGCTACAATACCCTTCAGAAAAGCCAGGGCTATGATCTGAGCAAGTTCTCCGGAAAAAAAGTTATGCGCTACGTCTACAAAATCAACAACTATC
>JAGBDQ010000115.1 GCA_017937415.1 Oscillospiraceae bacterium | reverse complement strand
TTGTCCAGCTTGGCGCTGCCCGTCCCGGACACGTTCCAGGTTCCCATGGAGCTACCATTGGCGTACAGGGTGGCCGTGATCAGGATCTTGGCGCTGGAGTCGGCAGCGTTGACCGTAATCTTCCCGGTAGCAGTAGTGCCTGAAACAGACACAATGGGAGAATAGGTAAATGTGTTCCAGGTGCGGGGCTGAACGGCGTGGGCGCACAGGGTCATGCACATGGCCATTACAAGGGCCAAAGCAGTCAGTTTCTTCATGTTAATCTCCCTCTTATTCCATTATTATAATATTTTTGGGGGTGAATACCTTGATCTGGAAGGTCCCGTCGAAGAGATCGACGATCCCCTTCACATCAATGGTTTTTCCCCGGTATTGCTCGGCGGTGATCAGCTCGCCGTTGTCGTCCCGCAGCACCGCGGTACGGACCGTGACGGTGACGCCGTCCTTCTCGCACTTCAGGGTCATGGCGCCGTTGGAGGAGCTTTCCTCCTTGTCGGTGGTGTAGACTTCGGTGACGGTCAGTCCCTTCATCTCCACCGAGGTCCCAAGTGCCAACTGGGCGTAGGGGACCTGCAGGGTGGTATCCTCCAGCTCCAGAGTCACCTGGCCGTTGACAAAGGTGTCCGGCTCGGTGAGCACCCAGGCGGGCTCGTGGCCCTCACTGAGCTTTTGGACATTGCCCGGGTCGTCGGGTTTCATGAGCCGGTAGCTCAGGTCGGAAACCTGCCAGGTGCCGCCGCCCTCGTAGTACTGGACCGAGCCCACGATCCGCACCTCGGTCCCTACAGAAAGCGCCTCCAGACCGGGGCCGGCCAGGTTGAAGCCGTAGTAAGCGTACATGCCGAAGTACAGATCGGTCTCCGGGTCGTACTCCTCCACATAGACCCCCTGGCTGCCGCTGTTGGAGATGACCACGCCCTGGAAGGCCACCTGCATCCCCTCGTAGCTCTCAATATTGGTCCGCAGCTCCTTCAGGGTCAGCTCCACGATCTCGCCGTAGTAGAAATCCGGATCCTTCTCGCCGGAATACAGGTTCAGTCCGTCCCGTTTGGCCTGCTCAATGGCGGCCATGCAAGTCTCTCCGTACTGGTTGCCGAAGGCGTTGTTGGGCTTGGCCAGGCCGTTCTGGAGCAGCTCCACATTCAGGTTCCGGTACTCCTGATCCTCGGCGGTCTTGTACCAAACCCAGGCCAGATACCGGCTGCCGGTGGAGTCGGGGGACCAGTCTTCGGTCTCGGACTCAATGAGGATGGAGGTGGCCGCCGACAGTCTCTCCTTGGTGAACCGAGAGGCGGCTTTCCCGTATTCCTCGATCTTGCCGGTGGATTCCGGGGTGTTGATGGCCAGGAACCTGGCCTTGAGCACCCCGTCCTCCATCACGTCGGTGGGGACATAGAAGTGGACCGTGTCTCCGTCCACAAAGGTCTTGACCGTGACCTCCACTTTGGCAGTGCCGCTGTTCCTGTTCAGCTTGACCGCTCCGGCGTAGTCCACCGTCTCAGCGGGAAGGGCCGAAGACTCTATCGGGGGTTCCTCTGAGGTTTGAGGCGTAGGGGCCGCAGAGGCCGGGGGAGGGGTCTCCCCCCCGCAGCCTGAGAGCGTCAAACAGCACAGCGTCAAAAGAATGATCCCTTTTTTGAGCCTATCCATGCTGTTTAGCCGGCGGCGTACTCACACTCGGTGATGGCCTCCTCAAAGGCGGCCTTGATCTGGGCGTCGATGTCGCCGCTGGTCAGGCCGATGCACTTGCTCAGCAGAGCACCCACCTGGCTGCGGGCCTCAGAGGAGCCGTTGAAGGCGGGGGAGGTGTAGTAGGCGTCCTCCTGGTCCAGACAGACCTTAGCGGCCAGGGCGGAGATATAGTCGCCGCCGTCAGCGTTCTTGACGAACTCGGCGTAGACGGGGTTCTCGGCCACGGACTTCAGAACGGGCACATAGCCGGAGGCCATACCGAACTCAGCCTGGAACTCCACGTTGGTGGTCAGGAACTTGACAAACAGCCAGGAGGCGATGACTTCCTGGGGATTGCTCTTCTGGAAGATGCAGAGGCTGGGGCCCTGGGAGATGACCTTGGGCTTGCTCGCGTCCACCTGAGGAATGGTAGCGATACCCACCTCGAAGGGATAGGTGCCGTCGTCGCCCTTGGCGGGACGCTGGTGGGTGGCGCCGGCGGAGGAGCCGATGGACATATAGCTCTTGACCGCGTCGGTGGAGACGAACAGGCCGGAGGTATAGGCGCCGTAGATGGTCTGGGTGGTCACATAGCCCTTGTTGTACCACTCGTTGAACTTCTTCACAAAGGCGTGGTTCTGCTCGTTGTCAAAGAGGAAGTGCTCCCCGGTGGCGCTGGTGTAGGGGGAGCCGTACTGCTCGGTCATGGTGATGAACCAGTTGGCCTCAGAGTCATAGCCCAGAGGGATGGACTTGGGGTCGATGGCCTTGATCTGAGCGCAGACCTGCTCCATCTCGTCCCAGGTGGTGGGGACGGGGATGTTGTTGGCGTCAAAGAAGGTCTTGTTGTAGTAGAGGACCTCGGTGGACTTACTCATGGGCAGGGTGTACATCAGCCCGTCGCCGAACTGCTTGCCCTCGTTGTAGTAGCCCTCGATGAAGTCGGCGATCTGCTCGTCGGTGAGGCCCAGAGTCTCGGTGCTGCCGTCAGCCCGGGTGACGGTCTCCTTGCTGGCGATCAGGTCATCCAGGGTGGTGACCGCCTTGGCCAGGTTGTAGAGGGCCACATGGTCGGGATAGCAGTAAGCGATGTTGGGCTGGTTGCCCACGGTGAGCTCCTGGGCGATCTGGTCCCGGACGTCATCGTAGCTGCCCACGGAGGTGTAATTCACCGTGATGTTGGGATAGAGCTTGTTGAACTCGGGGATGTAGGCATCCAACACCGCGGCCAGGTTGGAACCCATGGTGTTGTAGAAGGTGATGGTCACCGCGCTGCCGTCGTAGCCGCCCTCGGGGACGGTGAAGTTACCGGTGGCCTGGGGGCCGTCCTGGTCCCCGGTGGGCTGATTGGTTTTGCCGCAGCCCGCCAGCATGCTGATGAGCATGGCGGCCAGCAGCAGACTGGCTACAATTTTCTTCTTCATTGTTTGTGCTCCCTTCCTTTTGTTGTGAAAATTTATGTCAAAAGACGGGTTTCCCCGTCGATCAACCCTTGATACCGCTGCGGCTGACCCCTGCCATGATATACTTGCGCAGGAAGACGAACACCAGGAACAGCGGGAGAGAGACCAGCGCCACGGCTGCCATCTGCACGGGATAGTTCACGTCGCCCGAGGTCTCGGTAAAGGCGTTTCTAAGGCCGTTGGTGATCATACGGTGGGCATCGTCGTTGGCCACCAACCGGGGCCAGATGTAGGAGTTCCATGCGCCCATCATCTTCAGGATGGTGATGGAAATGAGGGTGGGCAGACTCAGGGGGACCATGACCTTCCACAGATATTTCAGGTCGGAGGTCCCGTCCACCTTGGCCGCCAGATAGAGCTCGTTGGGGATCTGCATGAAGTTCTGCCGGAGCAGATAGATGTAGAATACGCTCACTAAGAAGGGGACAATGAGCACCCGGTAGGTGTTCATCCACCCAAGCTGGGTGACGGTGGAGTAGTTGGTGATGGTGAAGAGCTCACCGGGGATCATCATGGTAGCCAGCAGCAGGCCGAACATGGTGTCCCGTCCCTTAAACTCCAGACGGGCAAAGGCGAAGGCGGACAGCACCGTGATGATCAGGCTCAAAAGGGTGGAGACCACGCCCACGATCATGGTATTGTAGAAGAGCCGGCCCAGGCTGGCGGTGGTAAAGGCCTCCACATAGTTGCTGAACATGATTTTCTGGGGCCAGAAAGTTGGTACGTTCAGGCGGTACTCGGTCAGGGTCTTCAGGGAGGAGATGATCATCCAGTAGAAGGGGAAGAGGACGATCAGGGCCATAAAAAGGAGGAACGCGTAGGTAAAGAATTTTACCAGGAACTGGCCCGCCTTCTGGGATGAGGAGACCCGCTGAAGGTCCTTCTGCTGCATGGTGGTGTTCTCAGACATGATCTTCCACCCCCCTTAATAGTGTACATGCTTCTTGATGACCTGGTTGTTGAACAGGGTCACAAGAAGAATGATGCCGAAGAGGATCAGAGCGGCGGCGCTGGCCCGGCCCTGATTGTTCTGGGACAGGGCATCGTAGATGAAGCCCACCATAGTGTTCAGCCGTCCCGCGGCGTCCGGGGGGCCCATGTTCTCGCCGAAGATACCCACGATGCTGGTGTATTCCTTGAACCCGCCGATAAAGCCGGTGATGACCACGTAAGCCAGCATGGGGGAGAGGAGGGGCACCGTGATACGGGTGAACACCCGCCGGCGGGGGGTTCCGTCCACCTTGGCGGCGTCGTAATACTGCTTGTTGATGCCCTGAAGGCCGCCCAGCAGCACCAGGATCTTGAAGGGCAGGGCGTTCCACACAATGTAGACCGTCATCACGAAAATGTTGGCCCAGTATTCCGAGCCCACGTTGATCCAGTTGATGTGGGTACCGCCGAAGAACTCAATGACATTGTTGATGATGCCCGCCGTGACGATCAGCTCGTTCTCAGTGCCGTAGAAGGAGCCCACGATGTTGAACATGGCGGCGAAAACCATGCCGATGGCGATGGAGTTGGTCACATAGGGAAGGAAAAAGATGGTCTGAAGGCCCTTCTGCAGGAACTTGATGGAGTTGAGGGCCACCGCGATGAGCAGGGCCAGCATGGTGGAGATGGGCACGGTGAGGAAGCAGAGCAGGCAGGTGTTCTGAAGACACTGGATGAAGCGGTTATACTTTATCACCTTCAGGAAATTGCCCACGCCGAAGCTGAACTGCACCCCGGCGGCCGCCTCCAGGCCCTTGTAGTTTTCCAGAAAGGCCATGCGGACGGTGTTGATGATAGGCCAGACCGTAAACACCAGCAGCAGGACGATGGCCGGCGCCAGGTAAAGCCAGGCTTTCCATTGCTGTTTGTTATCTACCATATCACTTCACCTCACAGCGGATCCGCTCCTCGGTCTCCTTGTTGAAGAGGAAGACCTTATGAGGTTTCAGGTTGTAGCTGACAGTCTCGCGGCTCACGTCCAGCTTGTTGTCCGCGTTGATGATGGAACGGATCACAGGATTCAGGGAGGCGGGGTTGGTGGCCACGATGCTCACGTCCCGGCCCATGACCTCCACATTGCTCAGCTGACAGTGGAGCGCGCCGTTCTCGGCAAGCTCGAAGCCCTCGGGCCGGATGCCGATGATCACGTCCTGATCCCCGGTGCCCGAGACCTCCAGCACAGCGTCCTGGCCGATATAGACCTTGCCGCCCTGGATCTTTCCCTCCAGCACATTGATGGGGGGCGTGCCCAGGAACTTGGCCACAAACAGGTTGGTGGGGTCGTCGTACACGTCCTGGGGCTTGCCGGTCTGCTGGACCACGCCCAGTTTCATGACCACGATCATGTCCGAGATGGACATGGCCTCCTCCTGGTCGTGGGTGACAAACACGGTGGTGATGCCGGTCTCCTTCTGGATGCGGCGGATCTCCTCCCGGGTCTGGAGCCGCAGGCGGGCGTCCAGGTTGGACAGGGGCTCGTCCAGCAGCAGCACCCGGGGCATTTTCACCAGGGCCCGGGCGATGGCCACCCGCTGCTGCTGGCCGCCCGAGAGCTCGTTGGGCTTGCGGTCCATCAGCTCGTCGATCTGGACCAGCTTGGCGGCGTTGTAGGCCCGCTCCTGCATCTCCTCTTTACTGAGCTTGTCCGACCCCTTCAGGTTCTGGAGGGGGAAGAGGATGTTCTGCTTCACGGTCATGTGGGGATAGAGGGCGTAGTTCTGGAACACCAGGCCGATGCCCCGGTTCTCGGTGGACAGCTCGGTCACGTCATCCTCCCCGAAGAAGATCTTGCCCGCGGTAGGCTTCTGCAAGCCGCTGATCATGTACAGGGTGGTGCTTTTTCCGCAGCCCGAGGGACCTAAAAGTCCGATGAGCTTGCCGTCCGGGATCTCAAGATTGAAATCGTTGACGGCCACCACCTCTCCCCCCGCCTTTTTGTCCCTGCTGGGAAAGACCTTGGTCAGATTTTGCAGCACTACTTTCATACAAATCTCCCTCCTGCGATATTTGTTTCTGTCAATACGTCTGCCGGGCAGCCCGCTCGGCAGCGATCTTTTTCTGATATTCCAGCCTTGCGTCGGCGGTGGGGAAGATCATCTGGCTGGCGCTGTCCACCACCACGGTGCCCGCCATCAGGTCGTGGAGGGCCGAGTTGGTGCGGGTGACCGCCAGGCTGACGATCTGGCCGATGAGAAGGCCCAGCAGGAGCACGGGCCCTAAAATTCCCATGCTCCCCCAGAAGATCATCAGCAGGATATAGACCGGGATCATGGTCTCGACGGTGAATTTCCCCAGGACCGCCCGGGTAAAAAGCTGCAGGTTGTTGACCCTGACACTGTCAGCCCGTACCAGGCAGAGCCCGAAGATCTTCTTCCCCAGGGTCTGCCCATTTCCCAGCGCCAGGGGGATCAGGAACTCCCACACCAGGATGGCCAGGAGGATGCCCAGGGTGGTGATCAGGAGGGACATCTGGAGGACCACATTGTAGGTCCGCATAGCATCCCCGTCGGCAGTAAGGGCGCGGTACGCGGCGTCATAGTTCTGACGCCCGACCTCGCCCATAGACTCATATTCGCTCTGTGTGATCTCAAAGGTAATGCCATACTCGGCCTCATATTTGGCATAGGCCTGCTCCAGCTTTTCGTTATAACCGTTATAGCCCAGCACAAGGGAGAGCAGAAGGCCAAGGCCAACTGCCAGCATACCTGCCAGAATGCCGTCAAACAGAAACGCCGCAAACCGCTTCCATATTCCTGCCTTTTGCAAATCGTAGGTCATGCCGTCATACTCCATCTCTGTCCCTGATTGGGCCTTGCCCTTTACACAAATTATACCATGTTTCTTTTTCCATTGCCACATAATTTGACAAATTTATTAAAAAACTTTCCGGGTCCATCCCACGCGGCACTGTACGCCGACGCTCTTCGCAAAAAAGCCCGCCGCTATGGCCGGGCAGCCAGGCTGCTCAGGCGCATAACGGCGGGTCTTTATCAGTTATTCGTTCATGCAATGGGGCGCTTGTCGTCTGTGCGGCCCACCAGATAATCCAGAGACACCTTGTACAGGTCCGCGATCCGGATCAGGATGTCCAGTTTGGGCTCCCGTGTCATCAATTCATAGTTTTGATAAGCCTTCTCCGTAATGTCGCAATAAATCGCGACCTGTCCCTGTGTCAGGCCCATATCTTTTCTGCATGATTTTAGTCGTTCGGCTAAGATTGCCTTCATCTCCAACACCCACAATCGTTCTTGACAACGACAGTATATGAAACGGGAGACAGGGAAACGAGCCCCCGCTCAAGGAAGCAGTTCGTCACAGGAAACGTTCAGAACGTCCCGCAGGGCCCGTAACTCAGCGGCATAAATATGGCGCTGGCCCGCCTCGATCTTTGCCAGAGCGCTGCGGGTAACGTCGCAGCCGGAGGTCTGGAGCCGTGCGGCAAGCTGTTCCTGGGTCAGTTTGCGCTCTTTCCGGATCGCGCGGATCCGCTGGCCCACCTGTTGGTCATAGCTATGATCCACGCCGGCACCTCCTGCTCCGCGGAGCGTTTCCTTATATTGTGGGAGGCTCTTCCTCCAGACAGCTTTCGATCATGGAGACCACCACGTTATTAAAGCTGGTGTTATTTGCTTTCGCAATGGCCTCAATTTGAACCGCCAGCTTTTCTTTGAGATAGATCGTTTTATAAACTGAGGCTTCTTTTCCCTTAGTGGGCTTCAGTTCAAATTTCATACAGCATCACTTCCGTGATTATTGTATGATAAAACAAGGCAAAATAATAAATGAGAAAAATACATTATAAATTAAATGAAAAATTTTTGACTTATATCAGGAGGCATGGTAAGATAAACACAAGTTGAAAGTTTGGAGGGAACTCCTATGATGGAATGGGCAAAGCAAAAGCCGGTCCGGCGCGGAAAAAATCTTTTCGGCCCTCTGGGCGGTTTTGCGGCCATCTTAGGCTTCCTGCTTCCCTTTCACGGAGACCGCTCTCTGTTTTCCATCATGGACGGCACCACGCTGCCCTTTCTGCCCCAGGTCATTTTGCTGACCCTTGTGGCCGTCATTGTTTTATATGATCTGGGTTTTATCTATGTCCCCTGCTTTTTCAGCACCCAGCTGTTTATATGGATGTGCATATTCTACGGAACGCTCTTTTCCCGGCATCCTTTCGGTGTCGTGACCGCAAATATGCAGATTGGCATGTATCTCATTCCCGCGGGCCTGCTGGGTATGCTTCTTCACCCTCTTTTTTCGGACCGAGCCGAGGGCGAATGACATACTTAATACGCCGCATGATTTTTTGCCCAAGGGACAAAGCCTCATTCGTGGGGAACCATTCTTGGTGTCAAGAATGGCTCCCCATAAACCAGCCCCGCCCCTGGACAAAAAAAGACCGATTCCCCCAAATACCTCTTTCTCCCGAGACTTGTAATTTCCATCCAAATCTGATATACTATCCTTACCTGTGATAGTTTCACGGCAGGAGACGCCAAAGGGCATCCCGCCGTGTATGGCCCCTCAAGCGGAAGGAGGGACCCGGCATATTGCCGCTATATGTTCCGCTCTCCCACCACCCGGACCTGTCGAAATTTGGCAGGCCCTCGCTTTGCCGTGGCCGGGACATTCGACAAAAAGGAACGAGATCTATGACCTTTCAGGACCTGGGGCTCTGTCCCCAAATTCTCTCCGCTCTGCGGGACCTGGGCTATCAAAAGCCCTCCCCCATCCAGGAGAAAGCCATTCCCCCCGCCCTCAAGGGCAGGGACGTACTGGGCTGCGCCCAGACGGGTACCGGCAAGACCTGCGCCTTTGCCGCCCCCATCCTCCAGCAGCTGAATGCCCGCAAGGCCGAGCCCCTGCGGGGGGTGCGGCCCATCCGGGCCCTCATCCTCACCCCCACCCGGGAGCTGGCCCTCCAGATCCAGGAGAGCTTTGAGGCTTATGGGAAAAACCTGCCCCTCCGGTCCGCCGTCATTTTCGGCGGGGTGGGGCAGCAGCCCCAGGTGGACGCCCTCAAGCGGGGGGTGGACATTTTGGTAGCCACCCCGGGACGGCTGGAGGATCTCCACAATCAGGGGTATATCCATGTGGAAAAGTTGGAGATCTTCGTGCTGGACGAGGCCGACCGGATGCTGGACATGGGCTTTATCCACGACGTGAAGAAGATCCTTACCTGGCTCCCCAAAAAGAAGCAGACTCTCTTCTTCTCAGCCACCATGCCCCCCGAGGTGCAGCACTTAGTGGACTCTCTCCTGGTGGACCCGGTGAAGGTGGCGGTGGATCCGGTGTCCTCCCCGGTGGAGGTCATCGACCAGCGGCTCTTCTACGTGGACCGGGGAAACAAATCCAAACTGCTGGCCATGCTGGTGAAACACCCCGACGTGAAAAACGCCCTCATTTTCACCCGCACCAAGCACGGGGCCAACAAGGTGGCCGCCGAT
>JAGBDQ010000114.1 GCA_017937415.1 Oscillospiraceae bacterium | reverse complement strand
GACTGGCGGAGGGATAGGGGGATGGCAGTGGAGAAAATGTCTTTCATCGAGAGCTTTCTGGACCTGCTCTTTCCGCCCAAATGCCCCTTCTGCGGCACACTGCTGGAGAAGGGGGAGCTGTGGTGCCCGGAATGCCAGAGGAAGCTGCCCTGGCTTGTGGGAACGGCGGGGGAGCGGAAGGTGGAGCTTACCGGCGGCTGTGCCTCGGCCCTCCGTTATGAGGGGACGGTCCGTAAGGCCATTCACCGCTATAAGTTCAGCGGGGTGCGGGCCTACAGCAAGGCCTTTGGCGTCCTGACCGCCCAGGCGGCCCTGGATCACGGCTTTACCGCCGACCTTGTCTCCTGGCCCAGCGTGTCCAAAAAGCGGCTCCGGGAACGGGGATACGACCAGGGGGAGCTGCTGGCCCATGAGGTGGGGAAGCAGCTTGGCCTGCCTGTCCTTCGGACAGTGGACAAGGCCCACCGCCCGGCCCAGTCCGGCATAGAAGATAAAGACCAGCGCCGGGCCAACCTGCTGGGGGCCTATACCGCTGTGGAGCCGGAGAATTTTGCGGGGAAAACCGTTCTGCTGGTGGACGATGTGCTCACCACAGGCACCACCCTCTCCGAGTGCGCCAAGACACTTCTCCTGGCGGGGGCCGGAGAAGTTTGCTGCGTGACCCTGGCCCGGGCGGGAGAACGGTAGGCAATTTTGTTAAATTTGGGGAATTTTCCAATTAAGCGTTGAAATGCAGGAAAAAAGCGGCTATAATAGCAAAGTAGTTCTTTGGGCTAAACGATAATAAAACGGAAATAATAGCTGAAAAGCGGAAAGATATATGAGGTGCTGTCTATGTTTGGGAAAGACATCGGGATCGACCTGGGTACCGCCTCCATCCTGGCCTTTGTAAAGGGGAAGGGTGTTGTCCTTCGGGAGCCCTCCGTGGTGGCCATTGACAAGAATACGGGCAAGCTGCTCAAAGTGGGCACCGACGCCCAGCAGATGCTGGGCCGTACCCCCGGCAACATTGTGGCCATCCGTCCTCTGCGGGAGGGAGTTATTTCGGATTATGACATGACCGAGCGGATGCTCCGGGAGTTCATCCGGAAGATCAGCTCCTTCCGGCTCTTTAAGCCCCGCGTGATCATCTGCGTTCCCTCGGGCATCACTGAGGTAGAGGAGCGTGCCGTGGTGGACGCCGGGCTCCAGGCCGGCTGCCGCCGGGTCTACCTCATTGAGGAGCCTGTGGCCGCTGCCATCGGCGCCGGTATCGACATCACCAAGCCTGACGGCCATATGGTGGTGGACATCGGCGGCGGTACCGCCGACATCGCGGTGATCTCCCTGGGCGGCGTGGTGGAGTCTGCCTCTATCAAGACGGCCGGTGACAAGTTTGACGAAGCGGTCATCAAGTATATCCGCCGCAAGCACAATGTGCTCATCGGTGAGCGGACCGCTGAGGAGCTGAAAATGCAGATCGGCTGTGTCTTCCCCCCTGAAGAGGAGAAGCGCATGGAGATCAAGGGCCGGAGCCTGATGACCGGCCTGCCCCAGGTGTTCACCGTCACCTCCTCCGAGATGATCGAGGCCTTTGAAGAGCCCTCGGCCCGGATCCTGGAGGCCATTCACGGCGTTCTGGAGCGTACTCCTCCCGAGCTGGTGGCCGATATTTCCAACAACGGCATTATCATGACCGGCGGCGGCTCCCTGATCCAGGGCTTTGACAAGCTCATCGAGTCCCGCACCGGCATCGAGACCCACGTGGCCGACGATGCCATCTCCTGCGTGGCCTACGGCACCGGCAAGAGCCTGGAGTCTTTGGACAGCATGCAGGACGGCACCATCAACCTCTCCCGCCGCAAGCAGCTCAACGTGTAAAAGCGGATATGGAATCAACAAGCCCCGTCCGCGTATGCGGACGGGGCTTGCTTTCCCTATCATGTTTTACTCCCCTTTGACTAACGCTTCTCCCACGGTATAAATGTCGCCCGCGCCCACGGTCAGGATCAGATCTCCGGGCTGGGCGATCTCCCGGAGCCGGGCGGTGAGGGACTTCAGGGTGGGGAAGTATTCGCTGCCCGGGATCTCCTGACATAGGTCCTTGGAGGAGATGCCCAGATCGTTGATCTCCCGGGCGGCGTAGATCTCGGCCAGAAGGGTCACGTCGGGCTGAGAGAGGACCTCCACGAACTGGTGGAACAGGGCTTTTGTCCGGGTGTAGGTATGAGGCTGGAAGGCACAGATGGTCCGCTGATAGCCCAAAGTCCGTGCCATGGACAACAGAGCCCGGAGCTCGTCGGGATGGTGGGCATAGTCGTCGTAAACATCGGCGCCGTGGAAACTTCCTTTCTTTTCAAAACGCCGTCCCGCCCCGGTGAAGGTGTCCAGACCTTCCTCCACCGCCTTGCCGGGAACGCCCAGCACCCAGGCGGCGCTGGCGGCGGCCAGGGCGTTTGATACATTGTGGACCCCGCCTACATGAAGGGACACATGGGCGTACTTCTCCCCATGGATCATGATGTCAAAGGTGGGAAGTCCGTTTCCCCAGACGAGGTTTTGGACGGTGCAGTCCGCCTTCTTTTCCAGTCCGAAGGTGAAGGGGGCCAGGCCCTGGCCCACCGATACGGCCCCGGCGTTGTCAGCGTTCACGATGACCCGGCCTCCCGCAGGGACCATCTGCGCGAATTGCCGGAAGGAGTGCTTGATGTCATCCAGATCCTTGAAGAAGTCCAGATGGTCGGGTTCCACATTGAGGATCACGGCCACAGTGGGGGAGAAGGAGAGGAAAGAGTTGCAGTATTCGCAGGACTCCGCGATGATAGTGTCTCCCTTGCCAACCCGGTAACCCGCTCCCAGCATGGGCAGGGTCCCGCCGATCATAACGGTGGGGTCCCGCCGGGCGGCCAGGAAGATGTGGGTACACATGCTGGTGGTGGTGGTTTTGCCGTGGGTACCCGAGATGCACAGCGCGTTTTCATAGGTGCGCATGATGGCGCCCCAGGCCTGGGCCCGCTCAAAAACGGGAATGCCCCGGGTGTGGGCGCCGGCGATCTCCGGGTTGCTGTCGTGGGCGGCGGCGGTGCGGATCACCAACTCCGCGTCCCCCAGGTTTTCGGCGTTCTGGCCGACGGCCACAGGAATGCCCAGGGAGCGGAGATGCTCCACCATGACGCTCTGCTGCATGTCCGAGCCGGTGATGACCATGCCCATGCTATGGAGCACCTCGGCCAGGGGGGCCATGGACACCCCGCCGATGCCTACCAGATGGGCCTTTTTGCCTGGGACCAGGTAAGGAATGATGTCTGTGGTTGTCATATGAAAAACACGACCTTTTGGTGGAATTTTCGCAAATTCAAGTAATTCGAGCAATGTATTATACATCATTGGAGAAAATTTGGCAAGAACATTCTATACAGGAAATTGGTTTCTTATACCGGGAGGTGAGGAAAATGGCAAGGGCGGAACTTCACGCCGGGAGCATGGACTGCCTGAAGAGACTGCGGGAGGCGGGTTATGACGCTTACCCCGTGGGAGGCTGCGTCCGGGACCTGCTCCTGGGCCGGAGGCCGGGGGATGTGGACATCTGCACCGCCGCCCATCCGGAGGCGGTCATGGCCCTTTTTTCTGCGGCTGTGCCCACCGGGCTGAAGCACGGCACGGTCACCGTTCCCACCCCCACCGGAAACGTGGAGATCACCACCTTCCGCCGGGAGGGGGGCTACACCGATTCCCGCCACCCGGACGCTGTGGCCTTTGACGCCGGGCTCCGGGAGGACCTCTCCCGCCGGGACTTTACGGTCAATGCTATGGCTCTCGGGCCCGACGGGAAAGTGATCGACCCCTTTGGAGGCCGGGAGGACCTGGCGCGGAAGCTCATCCGCTGCGTGGGAGATCCGGACAAACGGTTTTCCGAGGATGCCCTGAGGATGCTCCGGGCGGTCCGCTTCTGTGCCCAGCTGGGCTTTGCCATGGAGGAGGGGACGGCCGCCGCCCTTCGCCGGAATGCCTCCCTGACGGAAAAGGTCTCCCGGGAGCGCCTCCGGGTGGAGATGGAAAAAACTTTGCTTTCGGATATGCCGGAGGAGATCGGTGAGATGGTCTCGGCGGGGCTGCTTCGCCACCTGTATGACTTCCCGGCGGAAGTCGATCTCTCCGGGTTGGAAAAACTGCCTCCCACCCCCGAGGCGCGCTGGCGGGGATTCTGTGAGGCTACCGGCTTTCCCATTTCCGCCCTCCCGGTGGAGCGGAAGCTGCGCCGGGCGGTGGAGCACCCCGAGCTGGAGGTCATCCCCACCCTGGCCCTCACCCCCGCCGACCTGATGGCCCTGGGCCTTCGGGGTCCCCAGATCAGCGCGGCCCAGAAAAAGCTGGCCCTCCATGTGCTGGAACACCCGGAAGAGAATACCAGAGAGAGCTTGAAAGACCTCCTGTGAAGCGACTCATTTCCACCCCCTGCCCCGCATATACATAGCGGGACGGGGGGTGTTTGCTTGGAGGGGAAAAAGAAAAAGGACGGCCTTTTGGAGCGGGCGGCCCAGACCTTTGACATTCCCGGCGAGACGGTGGGACTGCCCCGGGTGGAGCTGGTGGGCCGGCATGAGGTCCGCATGGCAAACCACCGGGGCATTTTGGCTTACGGCAAGGAGGAGATCATGGTCAGCGGCGGCAAGCTGCTGGTCCGGTTCCGGGGGGAAGGGATGGAGCTGAAGGCCATGACGGGCAGCGAGCTGCTTATCACAGGGACCATCTTTTCCATCGAGGTCGAATAGGGGGAAGCCTATGGCGGTAAGACAGATCATCAATCTCATACGGGGCAGCGTGCGCCTGACCGTGACAGGGGATTTCCCCGAGCGTTTTCTCAACCTGTGCGCCCAGGAGGGGGTGCATTTCTGGAATGTGGACCAACCGGAGAGCCAACTGCTTTACCTGACGGTGGACTGGACCCAGCGGAAGGACCTGGATGACCTGGCGGAGCGGACCGGGTGCGTGATCACCCAGGGAGAGCGCCGGGGGGCGCCGCCGTTTTTGCTGCGGTTCCGGAAGCGGTATGCCTTTTTGGCCGGGCTGGCTCTGGCCATTTTGACGGTCTGCTTTCTCTCCCGGTTCGTGCTGGTCGTTGAGGTGGAGGGCAACGAGAGGATCCCCACCCGGACTATTCTTGCCGCCCTCCAGCGGCAAGGTCTCCGCCCCGGGGTCTACGGACCTTCGGTGCCGGTCCGGGACGTGACCAACCAGCTTTTGCTGGAATTAGAGGATCTGGCTTGGTGTACGGTGAACCTCCACGGCATCCGGGCCCAGGTCATTGTCCGGGAGACTACCGAGCCCCCCAAAATCGTGGATGAGACCCTTCGGGGAGACATTGTGGCCAAGGCCCCGGGGCTTATCACTAAGATCGAGCCCTGGTCGGGTGACCCGGCGGTGGCGGTGGGGGATACGGTGGTGCCCGGGGACGTGCTCATCCGGGGCTCGGTGGAGATGGAACCGCCGGAGTACAGCGGCCTGGAGACCCGGTGGATGCCTGTCCGGGCCATGGGCAAGGTGGAGGGCCGCACCTGGCGGACCTTGGAGGAGGCTATTCCCTTGACCGCTCAAGTCAAAGTCTATACCGGGGAAGTAAAGAGCGGGTGGTCGGTGAACTTTTTGGGAAAACAGGTCAATTTTTTCCAAAACAGTGGAATTTCCGGTGGCAGGTATGATAAAATAAGAAAAAGCTGGTCCCTCACGCTGCCCGGCGGGACCGTCCTGCCCATTTCCCTCTGCCGGGAGACCTGCCGGGGCTATGAGACTGAGGCGCGGCAGTTGGATCCCCAGGCGGCTCAGGCCATGCTGGAGGAACAGCTTTTGGCCCGGCTCACAGCGCTGCTGGGGGAGAACGGGCAGATGGAGGCATACAGCTTTACTGCCCGGGTGGAGGGGGAACTTCTGGTGGTCACCCTCACTGCTGAATGCCAGGAAGAGCTGGGGCGCTTTGTGCCGGCATCCTGATTTCACGATACGAAGGAGAAACGTGTTATGATAGAACAAACCATTTCCGTGGAGCGGCTGGAAGAGGCGGTCAACCTCTTCGGCGCTATGGATGAGAATGTAAAGATCATTGAGAAGGACCTGGACGTCACCGTAGTGAGCCGGGAGGGGAAGCTGAAGATCTCCGGCGAGGACGGGGAGAAGGTCATCTACGCCGTGAAAGCCCTGGAGGGGCTTTTGAAGCTCATCGGCCGGGGGGAGAATATCACCGAGCAGAATGTGCGGTATATCCTGAACCTGGTCCGGGCGGGGAACGAGGACAAGATCGGACAGCTCTCGGCCGACGTGCTCTGCGTTACCGCCAAAGGCAAGCCCATCAAGGCCAAGACCTTGGGCCAGAAGCGGTATGTGGACGCCATCCGCAAGAATCTGGTGACATTGGGCATCGGCCCCGCCGGTACGGGCAAGACCTACCTGGCGGTGGCCGCCGCCGTGGCCGCCTTCCGCTCCGGGGAGGTCAACCGCATCATCCTCACCCGGCCTGCCGTGGAGGCGGGGGAGCGGCTGGGCTTCCTTCCCGGCGACCTGCAGAGCAAGGTGGACCCCTACCTGCGGCCCCTCTATGACGCCCTCTTTGAGATGCTGGGGGCTGAGACCTACCAGAAGTACCTGGAGCGGGGCAACATCGAGGTGGCCCCCCTGGCCTATATGCGGGGCCGGACGTTGGACGACAGCTTCATTATCCTGGACGAGGCTCAGAACACCTCCCGGGAGCAGATGAAGATGTTCCTGACCCGCATGGGCTTCGG
>JAGBDQ010000113.1 GCA_017937415.1 Oscillospiraceae bacterium | reverse complement strand
TTGTGGGGCACGGGGGTCACGTCCTTGATGAGGGTGACCTCCAGGCCCACGCCCTGAAGGGCGCGGATGGCGGCTTCACGGCCCTGGCCGGGGCCCTTCACATAGACCTCAACGGTCTTGAGCCCATGCTCCATGGCAGCCTTGGCGGCTGTCTCAGCAGCAGTCTGAGCGGCGAAGGGGGTAGATTTCCGGGAACCCCGGAAGCCCATCTCACCGGAGGACGCCCAGGAGAGAGCATTGCCCTGCATGTCGGTGCAGGTGACCATGGTGTTGTTGAAGGAGGAGCGGATATGCACCTGGCCCTTTTCAACATTCTTCTTTTCGCGGCGACGACGCACCACTTTCTTCGCTTGTGCCATTGCTTATCCCTCCTTACTTCTTCTTGTTGGCGACGGTACGCTTCGGACCCTTACGGGTACGGGCGTTGGTCTTGGTCCTCTGGCCCCGGACGGGCAGGCCCTTACGGTGACGGATGCCGCGATAGCAGCCGATCTCGGTGAGCCGCTTGATGTCCATGGCCAGGTCCCGGCGGAGGTCGCCCTCCACAGTGTAGCTGTGGCCAATGATCTCACGCAGCTTGGCCTCCTCAGCCTCGGTCAGATCCTTCACCCGGGTGTTGGGGTCGATCTTGGCCTCTTCCAGAATTTTCGTGGCGCTTGTGCGCCCAATGCCAAAGATATAAGTCAGACCGATCTCGATCCGCTTGTCCTTCGGCAGGTCAATACCAGCAATACGAGCCATACTGTTTCAGCACCTCCTTCTTAACCTTGTCTTTGTTTGTGTTTGGGATTTTCGCAGATTACCATGACCTTGCCCTTGCGCTTGATGATCTTGCACTTCTCGCACATGGGCTTCACGGACGGCCTTACTTTCATAATAAACCTCCTTGAATGCCTTAATGGCCCCTCGTCGTCGCAAGCTGCACATCCTTCGCCCTGCCACAAGCGGCAGGGCTCAGTCGTTCCGCTGCTCCTCCTCTCCCCACAAAAGCTGGGGACCGCTTTTGCGGGGACCCCAGAAAGGTCAAGGTCAAGAGCAGGGCAAGGTCTGCGGCGACTCGGTCGTTAATAGTTACATGGGCGAACCCTTCGCCCGGGGATACATTGTTGCGGCGTCCTTATTTCGTCCGCCAGGTAATACGGCCTCGGGTGAGGTCGTAGGGGGACATCTGGACCGTGACCTTGTCTCCGGGAAGAATGCGGATGTAATTCACCCGAAGCTTCCCCGAGATGTGGGCCAGGATCACATGGCCGGAGCCGATGTCCACTTTGAAGGTGGTATTGGGAAGAGCCTCTAATACAGTGCCCTCCACCTCGATCATATCGTCTTTTGCCAAAGCCTCAAACCTCCTTGGCTCGGAAGGCCCACAGCGCCTTCCTGATGTCTTTGTCGGTGACCGGCTCCTGCCGGACCAGCTTTTCCAGGGTAGGGTGGTCAAACTCCTCAGCGCAGGTGTGCATGGCCTTCTTCCGCTTGGGAGAGGCCAGACGGCGGTTTTTGCCGTCGCAGAGGAGCAGATAGCCTTCCTCCCGGCCTACCACGCAGAAGACTTGGTCTTTGTCGTGTCCGGCCAGGGAACGGACCAGGACCATATCGCTCATAGGGAACCGTCCCCCGGGTCGGTGAGGATCTCAGGGTCGCCCTCGGTGATAAGAATGGTGTTCTCGTAGTGGGCGGTGAGGCTGCCGTCAGCGGACACGGTGGTCCATTTGTCTTTCAGCACCTTCACCTTCCAGTCACCCGCGCACACCATAGGCTCCACCGCGATGACCATGCCCGGCTGGAACCGGGCGCCATGGCCGGCCGCCCCATAGTTGGGGACCTCGGGAGCTTCGTGCATCTCCCGGCCTACGCCGTGACCCACGAACTCCCGGACCACACTGTACCCGTGGCTCTCCACATACTGCTGCACCGCGTGGCCCACATCGGAGACCCGCTGGCCCACCCGGGCCATTTTGATCCCCTCAAAGAAGCTCTGCCTGGTCACGTCGATAAGCTTTTGGGCCTCCTCCGTGATCTTTCCACAGGGGAAGGTGGCGGCGCAGTCTCCGTGGAAGCCGTCCAGATAGGCCCCCACATCCACGCTGACGATGTCGCCCTCCTCCAGCTTCCGGGAACCCGGAATGCCGTGAATGACCACCTCGTTCACCGAGATGCAGGTGGAGGCGGGAAACCCGCCGTACCCCAGGAAGGAGGGCTTGGCCCCGTGGCTGGTGATGAACCGCTTGACCTCCCGGTCGATCTCCCCTGTGGTGATCCCCGGCCGGATCATGGATCCGGCCAGGGCCCTGGCCTGGGCGGTGAGCCGCCCGGCGGCACGCATCTTTTCGATCTCGTGGGGGGACTTAAT
Source organism: Oscillospiraceae bacterium (assembly GCA_017937415.1). GTDB lineage: Bacteria > Bacillota > Clostridia > Oscillospirales > Oscillospiraceae > Vermiculatibacterium. The sequence goes on along the minus strand of JAGBDQ010000113.1, from coordinate 1,291 downwards.
GGAAATCATTTCCATTTACTTACCCTCCAGAATTTCCATAATACCCCGGTTGGTATCGGCCACAGTACCTGTGTCCTTCACCTCGCGGAGCAGGCCTCTCTCCCGGTAAAAGTCCTTCAGCGGAGCGGTGAGGGTGTGATAGACCTCCAGCCGCTCCCGGACGGTCTCGGGGGTGTCGTCCGCACGCTGGACCACCTTGGTCCCGCACACATCACAGATCCCCTCCACCTTAGTGGGGTGGCCCTTGATGTGATAGATGGCCCGGCAGTTGGGACAGACCCGCCGGCCGGTAAGCCGGCCGATCACCGTGTCGTCCAGGCTCTCGATAGAGAGCACATGGTCGAACCGGATGCCGTGGGCCTCCAGGGCCTCGGCTTGGGCGATGGTGCGGGGCACTCCGTCCAGGATATAACCCTTTTGGCAGTCGGGCCGGGAGACCCGCTCCACCACCATGCCGATGATCACCTCGTCGGGGACCAGATGGCCCTTGTCCATATAGGTCTGGGCCTGCTTCCCCATCTCGGTGCCGGCGGCGATGGCGGCGCGGAGCATATCACCGGTAGAAATGGTGGGAATGGATAACTTCTCACTGACAATGGCGGCTTGGGTTCCTTTTCCGGCCCCCGGAGGGCCCAGGAAAATCAGTTTCACAGAGATCACCCTCTCCGATCAATTTACTCCAGGAATCCCTTGTAATGGCGCATCATCAACTGGGCCTCCAGCGCCTTGCTGGTCTCCAGAGCCACGCCCACCACGATGATGATGGAGGTACCGCCCAGAGACAGGCTGGAGTTACCGGTCAGGTTGCCGGTGATGATGGGCAGAATGGCGATCACCGAGAGGAACATGGCGCCGAAGAAGGTGATCTTACCCAGCACCTTGCGAATGAAGTCGGCGGTGGGCTTGCCGGGGCGGAAGCCGGGGACAAAGCCGCCGTTGGACTTCAGGTTGTTGGCCACCTCGGTGGGGTCAAACTGCATGGTGGAATAGAAGTAGCTGAACGCCAGGATGAGCAGGAAGTACACGATGGCATACACCCAGCCGGTGTTCTTGAACACGGTGAGGAAATTCCCCCAGGCGCCGCCGCTCTCCTCGGTCTTTCCGAAGAACATACCGATGGTGGCGGGCAGGGAGGCGATGGACTGAGCAAAGATAATGGGCATAACACCGGACATGTTCAGCTTCATGGGGATGTGGGTGGACTGGCCACCATACATCTTGCGTCCCACAACGCGCTTGGCGTACTGCACGGGGATGCGGCGCTCAGCGTTGGAGATGAACACGATGAATA
>JAGBDQ010000112.1 GCA_017937415.1 Oscillospiraceae bacterium | reverse complement strand
TTTTCACCATGCAGGCGGCATAATCCTCTAAGTCGGGGCGGGAGACCCGCTCACAGCAGGCCGATGGGCCGCCGGACACGGGATATTCCCGCAGACGCCTGTGGCAGAGGGCGGCAAGGACTTCCCCCTCCCGGGCCAGCACGGAACAGCCCAGAGCGCCCCCGGGGAGATACTCCTGGACCAGAGGGACCTCTCCGGTGAGGGAGAGGAACCTTTCGTAGGCCGCGACCCCTTGGGGGACAGCAGTCACGATCACATACCGCTGGGCGGCGGCGAGGCCGAACTTCTCCCCGCACAGGGGCTTGACCACACAGGGCAGAGGCAGTCGGGCGAAGAAGTCCGGCAGGCTCTCCCCTTCCGCCAATGTAAATTGGCGAGGTGTAGGCACCCCCAGCTCCTCCCCCAGGGCAGCCACAGCGGCCTTGCTGTTGAAGGTGTCAAGCTGCCCGGGCGTAGGGATGAGCAGGCCGCAGACCGGATCAAATCTCTCCCGGTTTTCCGATAAAAGGGCCAGGGTGGCCGCTCCCACTGGCAGAAGGGCGGGGTTCTCCCCCTCCTCCCGGAACACCCGGGCGCAAAGGTCATGGAGGGCCTCCAGATACCCCTCAACAGGCAGAGTGACCGTCTGGGCGGTATGTTTGGAGGCAAAGCCCAATGGGGCAGGAACACTCTCCCGCTCGCAGCAGATCACCTTCACCCCGGCCTGGGCCAGATCCCGGATAAGGGCCAGGGACATGCGGTAGTGGACGTCGGTAACGATGGCGGTCATGGGCTTCACCTCCTCAAGTCGGGTTCTCTCGGTTTCCCATAGTATAGCATGTCCGGATTTTTTTTGCAATCGCCTGAAAATGCTGACGGCTCCCTGCGAAAGTGGGGACCCCACCGCAGTCTCCTGCGGTGGGGTCCCTTCCTATTTGATCAGATACAGCTTAGTGCTCACCGGCTGACAAAGCGCCCAGGAACAGGTCCCGCAGGCGTTCCTCCGGGTAATTCCCCAGCTCGCTCACCCGGTCCTTACTGATAAAGCCGCCGCCCATACCGGCGTGGCCACCGCCGCTGCCAATACCCTCCAAAGCCTTGTGTGTCAGCTCACCGGCATGGATGTCCGGATCCTCCGAGCGGACAGACAGCTTGATGCCGTCCTCCCGGAAGGAGGCTACAATGGCCACCTCCACCTCGATGAGGGCAAGAATGAAATCGGCCAGGATGGCCACCAGGGCGTCCGGACAGGTAAAAGCGACACAGGAAATACCGATCTTGTCATACAGCTCAATGTTTTCAATGGCGGCGCCGTAAGCCTTCAGGTCGGTAAACTCCATGTTGTTCCGCTCCAGGTCGGCCAGCGTGTCCTGATCGCAGTACCGGAACAGGTAGCCCAACATACGGACGTCCAGCTCGGTCACTCCCCGGGTCAGGTTCAGGGTGTCCATTTTCAGGCCGTAAAGCAACGCTGTGGCCACGTCTTTCTCCGGCTCGATCCCCGCCAGAGAGTAGTATTCCGCGATCAGGGAGGCACAGGCGCCGGTAATGCGGATGTCCTGATATTTATACTCAACAGGGACAAAGGTTGGGTGGTGGTCGATGCAGGCCACCTCGTCGCCGATGAAGTCGGTCACGTTCCCGCCCAGCTTCTGGGTGTCCACGCAGATGATCCGGTCGGTCTCCGCCATGTGGGCCTCCAGGTTCTTATATGGGACCATCTCCAGATGGAAGGTGTCCAGCATTTTGGAGGCGCTCAGCTTGTCGATCCTTCCGTCATAGCAGAGTTTCGCCTTCACCCCATACTTTTCCAGCAGCTTCTGCAGCCCAAAGGCGGAGGCGATGGCGTCCGGATCCGGAAAATTGTGGGTCTGGATATAGACCGGATAGCCCTGGCACAGCGCTATCAAGTCGCTCAAGTTACTCATTTTTCTGATCCTCCTTGACGAACCAAGACTTACATGGATGTGATGCTGGTAAATTCCAGCACCTGGGCAAACATACTGGACTCCATCTGGGAGATCCCCGCCCCGCCGTCATTGTCGGTGATACCGCAGAAGGTCTGGGCAAACTCACGGAAGTCCGGCCGTTCCTCCTCGGGAAGCCCGGAATTGACCACCAGGTCGGAATCCAGGTCGCACATTCCCGCAAGGAGCGCGGGAGTCACCGCGTTCTTCATCTGTACCAGCCGGCTGTACACCGCGGGGAACCGGTTTTGCATACAGAGCAGGCCAAAGAGGATGAGCCTCCTGTCCCCGCTGGTGTACATATCCTCGTCGGCCAGGGTCTTGAGCAGTTCAAAGGAGTCAAAGAGCTGTCCCATGCGCTCCGGCTTTCCGCCGATGGAGTGGGCCAGCAGTCTGCAGTAGCTCTCCACCTCGTCTCCCTCCACCCCGCTGAGGCCGAGGCGGTCCAGCCGGGTCTTCACATAACTCTCCATCTGGTATCCGGAGGCGGGCATACGGAAGGAGATCCGGAACACTTTGCTGAAGAAGTTCTTCCCGCGCGCCTCATCCTGTCCGTACCGCTCACCGATCCCACGGATCACGGCGGCATAGTCCACAGCCACTACAAACACGCAGCCCTCACAGGCAAAGAAGTCCTCCATGGCCTCCAGCACCTCGATCATCTTGGCCGGGGCAAGCCCATCCAGCCCGTCCACGAAGACGATCACCTTCCCCTTCCCTCCGGCAGTCTTCTTCCGGACCAGCTCAGAGAAGGTCTCAACCATGTCCTCCAGGGAGCTTTTGGGGTTTTCCTTGAAGAAGGCGTCAATAAAGAACTGTCCGTCGGAATTGCCCTGAGAGATCAGGGTAACTGAAAGGTTGATAAAAGCCTTGGCAAACTTGACTACCCGCCCGTCGTTGGCGCCGCCCAGCTGACTGACCAGAGTAGCCCCAAGGAACATGGGAAGCTTCTCTCCCAGGTCGGACCGGGAGAGCTGTTTGGTGTGGAGCCAGATCCGGTCCCCTTTATACCGCTCCTCCAGGCTTCCCGAAAGCATTTTCAGCATATTGCTTTCTCCCCGGTCCGAACTCCCCTGAAAGGCAATGGTCATGGGGGTCTGGCAGGTATCAATATATTGGGAGATCCGGTCGATGTACTTCTGGACCCCAAGGGGGTCCTTCTCCTGCTGTGACGCAGCCCGCTCCCCGGGCCCGGCGGGCACCGGTTCAGCGGCCTCGGCCCGGCTTTCGCTCCCGGCCTCCGGGATCGGCTCTTCCGCAGCCTTGGGCGCCGCAGGCTCCGGGACCGTCAGCTCACAGGCGGGGCATTCGCTCCGCAGGAAGTCCATGAGCTTGTCCGCCTCAGCCGAGCACTGGATATATTTGGAGCTTGTCCGGCTGACCCCGATGGGGAAATCGCCGAACCGGAGGCTTTCGGTCTGCCGGTCCTCCCCGCTCTGTATGGTGAGCACCAGATCAATGGAACGGACCTGCTCCTCCTCTTCCTCCCCCTGCTTGCCGGCCATCTCATGGGCCTTGTCCGCAATGGCCTTGCCGCCGATGCGGAGCCCTGAGATCAGCGGGTTGAGTTCGGTGGGCTCCTCCTTCCGGCAGGCCGCAAGGCTCTCCAGGGGCTGCTCGTCGGTGATGACCGCCCCATTTTGGCGGATCAGGTGGAAGACTCCCCGCTCCCGGTTGACCTCAAAACGCTCCGCGGAGCCAAAGACCGTATCAAAGCCCTCGGTTCGCCACTTCATATAGGGCTCCACCGCCGAGCGCACAAATGCCAGGATCTCGTTCTGCTCATCCCGGTCCACGGCAAAGGACCGCACCGAGCCGTCCACCATATGGAACTCCAGAAAGTCGGTGTAGAGCTGGGCCAGACGCACCCGCTGGAAGGGAACGGCCTCCACCCGGCCGGATCTGGCCGTGAACTCCGCCCGGTCCTCGTAGATGTCCATGGTCCCAGTCTCCTGCCCCTGGGCGCTGAGGTAGGAAAAGTAGATCCCCCGGGCCAGAAGGTCGGCCTTCCGCTTGGCCAGATAGGGCTCGATGGCGCCCCGCACATAGGCCAGCACCTCGTCCCGCAGCTCCTTCTCGACCCCGAAGCTCTTGACCGAACCGTTAAAGAGGGACAGCTCCAGCCCGCCGGCGGACAGGGCGGCCGACTTGACTTCCTCATAGGGCACGGTCTCCGTTTTCCCGGACTTGGACAAAAACTCCGCCCGGTCATCTCCCAGGTTGAGAATGCCGGAATTGGTCATGCCCATGCTGCTGACAAAGGAGTACCGGATCCCCTGGGCCAGAAGGCGGGCCTTTCTCGCCTCCAAATAGGGCTTGACCGCCTGCTCTACGTGCAGAAACGCCTCATGGATGTTCTTCGAGGTGGCGGCGCAGGATTCCGTTCGGGCATCCTCCGTAATGAAAAGGATGGCCGGCGTGGGAAGGAGCCGCTTTTTCACCGCCGCAAGGGAGGCATAGTCGAACACGGTTTTCTGGGCGCTGCTGGCGCTGAATTCCACCCGGTCCCGGTAGACCGACAGCTTTC
>JAGBDQ010000111.1 GCA_017937415.1 Oscillospiraceae bacterium | reverse complement strand
AGAGTTTTAATCTTCGTCAGGGTTAAAGTAGTAGGGCTTCATGAGGCTGCGCTGCTCGGTGGAGTCCTTTTGGGCGCCCGAGTGGGGGGCCTCCACCGGGCCATGGGGCCGGGTGGGACGGCGGTCCTCCCGGCGGCGATCCTTGAGGGAAGAGAGGGCCTGCTTTTTTTGCGGGGCGGGCGGTTGGGGGGCGGGAGTGCCGGATTTTTTGGGCTGCTGGGGCTTTTGAGCCTTGGCGTTGGATTGCTGTTGGGCTTTGGTTTTGGGGGTTTTGGGGGCGGCTTGAGGGTGGACCACCCGGGAAGAGAGCTGTGTCTGGCTCGCATTGGCCGCATGGCCGGGTCGCTTTCGCACGGTGCCGCCCGTGGCGGCGCCTCCTGCCTCCGACTCGGACTGGTCTCCGGGCCGCAGACGGCCCTGCGCTCGTCCTCGCTCCGGTCCAAGCTCCCCTATGCGGCTATGCTCACCTTTCGGCGCTAAGAACCGGGCGGTGGCGTCCATGATCTCCTCCCCGGCCAGGGGGTCCCGGCCGTACTGCTGGGCCTGGATCTTCCGCTCCTCGGCCAGCCAGGCCTCAAAGGCAGCATCACGGGGGGAGCCTCCTCTGTCCTCCCGGCCCTTGGGCTTTGCGGGGGACGTCATTTGCCCTTCGGGCAAACGACCGTCCCGGGCGTTTTGTTTCGCAAAGCGCCCTACGGGCTGCTTGGGGCTTGCCCCTGTGGATCTCGGAGACATGGCGGTGAGGGCTTCCTCCAAAGTCTTGCTGGCCCGGTAGCCCGCCTGCTTTTTGATGGAGGCGGAGGGCTGGGGGGCGGTTTTTTTGGCCGGGGATGTGGGGGACTGGGGTTTGTTCGGCTTACGGTAGGCCCCCTCATCCGTCACCGGCTTCGCCGATGCCACCTGTCTCGCCTCCGGCTCGGTCGTGCGATGGGCACTCGCCACTGGCGAGTATCGCCCCCCTAACGGGGGAAGGCTTTGAGCAGGCTGCTTCTTTGCCTCCTCGCGGAGCTTTTTCCGCTCTCTTGCTGCTTGCCTTGCCTCGGCGTCGTCGGCGTTGACGATCTTGCCGTGCTTGTCCCGCTTGGGGGCCTCAAAGACCTCCATGGGGAAGGGGTGGCCCTCCACCACGGGGATGGGCTTTTTTAAGAGCTTCTCAATGGGGGAGAGCAGCTCCTTCTCCCCAAACTCACAGAAGGACACGGCGGTGCCCCCCCTCCCCGCCCGGCCGGTCCGGCCGATGCGGTGGACGTAGGTTTCAGGCACGTCGGGCAGGTTGTAGTTGAAAACGTGGCTCAGCTCCTCAATATCCAGGCCCCGGGCGGCGATGTCGGTGGCCACAAGGGCCTTGACTTTGCCCGCCTTGAAGTCGCTGAGGGCCTGCTGCCGGGCGGTCTGGCTCTTGTTGCCGTGGATGGCGGCGGCGTGGATGCCCGCCTTCTCCAGATCGGCGGCCACCTTGTTGGCCCCGTGCTTGGTGCGGGTGAAAATGAGGGCGTTCTTCACGTCGGGGTGCTTTACCAGCATGGCCAGTAGTTTGGATTTGTTTCCCCGGTCCACATAGAAAAGCCGCTGGTCGATGACCTCCACCGGGGAGGACACCGGGTCCACCGCCACCTTCACCGGGTCCACCAGGAGGGAGTCCACCAGGTGCTGGACCTCGGGGGGCATGGTGGCAGAGAAAAAGAGGGTCTGCTTCTTTTTGGGGAGCCAGGTGAGGATCTTTTTCACGTCGTGGATAAAGCCCATGTCCAGCATCCGGTCGGCCTCATCCAGGACGAAGATCTCCAGCTTTTCCACATGGATAAAGCCCTGATTGTGGAGATCCTCCAGCCGTCCCGGGGTGGCCACTAAAATGTCCACTCCCCGCTTGAGGGCGTCCACCTGGGGCTGCTGCCCCACGCCGCCGAAGATGACGGCCGACCGGAGGGGCAGGTTTTTTCCATAGGCCTCAATGCTCTCCTGGACCTGAAGGGCAAGCTCCCGGGTGGGGGTGAGGATGAGGGCCCGGATGGGCCGAACGCCGTGGAAAGGCTCGACCTTGCGGGAGTTAAGCTGCTGGAGGATGGGGGCGGCGAAGGCGCAGGTCTTGCCGGTGCCCGTCTGGGCGCAGCCCAGCACGTCCCGTCCCTTCAGGGCGGGGGGGATGGCTTTCTCCTGAATGGGGGAGGGCTTTTGGTAGCCCATGTCCCGCAGGGCGGAGAGAATTTGGGGGCAAAGCCCCAGATTTTGAAAGGTCATAGCTGTCGTTCCTTTTTTCAAATGTCCCGGCCACAGCAAAGCGGGGGCCTGCCTTTTTTCGACAGGTCCGGGTGGGGGGAGAGCGGAAACAGATAGCGGCGGTGGGCCGGGCCCCTCCTTCCGCTTGAGGGACCAATACACGGCAGGCCATCTTTGGGTGGCCCTGGCCGTGAAACTAACAAAGGTAAAGATAGTATACCAGATTTGGATGGAAATTACAAGTCCCGGGGGAAAAAGGACCGGAAAGGACAAAAACCCCGCCGTTTTAAGGAGAAACGGCGGGGTGGCTTGGAGCATAAAAGAGGTTTGGGAAGAAATGCGCCGGCTCACCGGGCCAGGGTCTCCAACGCCGAGCGGATCAGTTCCACAGTCTCCCCGGCGCCGGACCGGTCTCCGGCGATGGTGATGTCGGCGTACTTTTCGTAGAAGGGGGAGCGGTAGGCGTACAGGTCGGCCAGAGTCTGCCCGGGCTCCAGGGTGACCCCCCGGGTGGCCAGGTTGCCCAGGCGGCGGGTGAGGGCCTCCACCGAGGGCTTCAGGTAGACCACCGGGCCCAGGGACTTCAGGTGGAGGGCGCCTTTCTCCCGGAGGACCGCCGAGCCCCCGGGAGCCAGGACGGTGTTTTCACAGGAGATAGAGGAGATGACCTCCGCCTCGGCGTCCAAAAAGGCCTCGGT
>JAGBDQ010000110.1 GCA_017937415.1 Oscillospiraceae bacterium | reverse complement strand
TTCACTGCCAGAAAACTGGTCCGGTTGGTCTATCGGCTGCTGATGGACAACCGCCTGTATATCCCGCCGGAGGGCTGAGCTGACGCTCGCCGCTCTGACGATTAGGCCCTGTTTCAAAAATTTGCAGGGACAGGGCCTGGGGTGGTGTTGCCTTTTTGCCTCCCACACAGCCCTTTTGACCCAATTCTCTTTCAAATTTTCTTGCATCACCTACTTGACTTCATACCATTAGACTTTCACATTTGTACGGCGGGAACACATTTCAACACAAGCTGCCAGATGGTTTCCTGAAGCTCTTCGATGCTTCGCACCTGCCCTTGACCATCGGTGCAGGGTACTACCTGCCAACCGTAATGGCCGGCCGCCCGGAGCGCAGTCTCCCGGCAGAGGGATAGGTAATCCGGGTCTACCTCGTGAATGTCTCCCTTGGTGTGGGTGGCGGCTTCCCGGGCGCGGAGGAGCTTCAGAGATTGCTCGGTGGGCATATCTAGGTAGATCACCAGATCTGGGGCGGGGAGCCCCAATTTGTTGTACTCAAAGTCAAACAGCCAGTCAAAGAAGGCAGGCTGGTCGGCAGAGGAGAGCTTACCGCCCTGATGGACAGCGTTGGAGGTGGTGTACCGGTCTGAGAGGATCAAACCACCCTGCCGGTAGTCTGTTTCCCATACCTTCTTCCAGGAGGCATACCGGTCCACTGCGTAGAAGGTGGAAGCGGCGTAGGGATTTACATCAGAAGGGTGAGAGCCGAACTCACCGCCCAAATACATACGGATTAGGGAGGAGGAAGGCTCTTGGTATTGGGGGAACACCAGCCGCTGAAAGGGAGTGCCCTGTCCTTCCAGCCGTTGGCATAAGAGCTTGAATTGGGTGGATTTTCCCGAGCCGTCGGTACCCTCCACCACGATCAGCTTTCCTTTTTGTTCCATCTCATTTCCCTCCCAGCCGTGCGGCGGCGGCATCAGCCAAGATCAAGGGGAGTTTGGCCATTCGTCCGATCCGCTTGGGTTCCTTAAAAAGCCGGTAGAGCCATTCCAGTCCGGCTTTCTGCATAGCCTCGGGGGCCCGCTGCACATTGCCGGCAAATACATCCAGGCAGCCACCCAGGCCAACAGCCAGAGCGGCCCCGGTGGCGGCACCGTTCGCTTTCATCCATTTTTCCTGCTTAGGGGCGCCTAAACACACAAAGATCACATCAGCCCCGGAGGCTTTGATCTCCTCCACTACAGGGCCATCCTCGGTAAAATACCCGTCGTGGGTCCCGCAGACTGCCAAGCCGGGGTGGACGGCGGTGAGCCGCCGGGCGGCCTCCTGGGCTACGCCGGGCTTTGCCCCCAGCAGAAAGAGCTTCTTCCCGTTGGCAGCCATACCCGCCATGAGTCCTTGAGCAAAGTCCACTCCGGTAGCCCGTCCCTTGAGGGGACGGCCCAGAATTTTGGAGGCATACACGACTCCAATGCCGTCAGGGAGGGCGAGATCGGCGCCGTTGAGCACCTGACGGAATTCCTCGTCCTTTTTGGCGGCCAGAATAAATTCAGGGTTTGGTGTTACCACATAGTGAAAGCCGGGCTTGTCCAACAGAGTCAGCCCCAACGTGATGGCCTCCTCAGTGACCACATCATCAATGGAAACCCCTAAAATATCTTTTTTCAAGAGGCGGCCTCCTTTGCGTAGATAGCTTTATTTCTCAGTGTACCATATTTTTTGGAAAAAGTCTATGAAAATACTGTGAAGATGACGGGATTTTCCAAAGACCTTTTATTTTAGCGCGGCGGCAACCTTGGCAAGGGTCTCAGCGTGCAGATGATCGGCCAGGTGGGTGTAGATCCGTCCTGTGGTGGCTGGGGTGGAATGGCCCAGAGCTTTCCCAATGTCAAAAAGGGGCGCTCCCTGGGCTGAGGCCACCGTGGCAAAGGAATGGCGCAGGCCGTGAAGCGTAAGGGGCGGAAGGGAGTGGGACTGAACAAAGGCGGTGAAGGTCAACGTCAGACGGTTAGGGGAGTATGGGTTTAATGCTTTGTTCAGGATTACCAGGCCGTCATCGGTCCATACACGGTTTTCCGCGTGGAAAAGCTGGATCTGCCGGTCATGCTCCCGGCGCAGCAGGCCGCAGATGTCATCCTGCATGGAGAGGACCCGGGTGGAGGAACGGTTCTTGGTCTCTTTCTCCACAATGGTGGACCCTGCAGCCGTCCGGGCGGCACGGATATGGATCTTCCTCTGTTCAAAGTCCACACAGTTCCATCGAAGGCCGCAGATCTCCTCCCGCCGCAGCCCCAAACTGCCCGCGAGGTGGACAGCGGTTTCCAGTTCATGCCCCTGAAGAAGTTGATAGAGGGTCTTCAGATCCTCTGCGGAATAGAAGGAAGTCTCCTTTTGAACAAAAGGGGGCGGTTCCACCCGGTCGGTGGCGCACCGGGAGATCAGATCCTGCCGCTGCGCCGAGTGAAGGGCGGCTGACAGGAGGGCATGATGGTGACGAACTGTGTTTCCTCCCAGCCCGCGCTCCTGCATCAAATAGGCGTAGTAGTGCTGAAGGTCCCGGGGAGAGAGCTCCTGCAGAGGGATCTCCCCCAGCAAAGGCTCAATATAGTTGTCGATCAGGCTCTGGTAGCCGTAGACTGTGGTATAGGCCCGGTTGGGGATCACCACGTCCCGCATCCATTCATCCAACCATTGGGCGAGCGTGAGGGTGCAGATCTTTTCCTCGGTTTCCACCCGCTCTCGGCGGAAGTCATCCCGGGCCCGGCGGGCGGCAGTCAGAGTGCTGTACGTGCGGTAGCGGCGGACACGGTGGCCGCTCCGATCCCGGCCAAAGTCCATGTAGAGGTAATAAACCTTCCTTTGCTCGTCGTAAGAAATGCTTTTTTCTTGTGTAGTTCTGCTCATAATTTTTGATTCTCCTTCAAAAAGTGATAGGCACAGAATACCACCCTACCATTTTTTGAAGAAAAAATGAATTCCCCCAGCAAAAAAATTCTGCGGGGGAATCCATTTGAACTCAGAGAGAACGTGCCACTGCTTCGGCTACACGGATCCCGTCTACCGCTGCTGAGGTGATGCCTCCGGCATAGCCCGCTCCCTCGCCGCAAGGGTAGAGTCCCCGGAGCGGAGACTGAAGATCCTCTCCCCGCAGGATCCGAACAGGGGAGGAGGAGCGGGTCTCGATCCCGGTGAGTACGGCTCCACCGTCCGCAAAGCCGCGGAGCTTCCGGTCAAGGATGGGGAGGGCGGAGCGGAGGGTATCCGCCACATAGCCGGGCAGGCAATCATCCAGAGCAGCCGGTGTTACACCGGGGCGGTATGTGGCGATTACACCGGAGAGACTGGAGGAAGATACGCCCCGAAGAAAATCGGCAACTTGTTGGGCAGGGGCTCGGAATACAGGCATATCCGGGGCATAGGCGGGAGGAAGTCCGCCAGTGCCCAGGTCCCAGGCTGCACGCTCCCACTGTTCCTGAAAGCGAACTCCGGCAAGGGGGTCGCTTCCTTCGTAATCGGTGGGAGAGACCCCCACCAGAAAGCCGCCATTGATGTTTTTGCCATCCCGGGCTCGGAGGCTCATGCCGTTGGTGACCACCTGGCCGTAATCACTTGCGGATGCTACCACCTGCCCACCGGGACAGACGCAGAAGGTAAAGGCTGAGCGGCCCGAGGGAAGATGGCAGGCCAGCTTATAGTCCGCGGGGGGGAGCTTTTCCCAAGCTGGACCATATTGGGCCTCGGAGATCATGGCCTGGTCGTGCTCAATGCGGCAGCCAACAGCGAAGGCCTTGGGCTCCATAGGTATTCCCGTCTCGTGAAGCATACGGAAGGTATCCCGGGCAGAATGGCCGGGGGCCAGGATCAGAGTGTCACAGGAAAGCTCGTAAGGTCCTTGCTCAGCCATGACCGTGACGGCGTTAAGGCAACCGTCTTTCTGTTTCAATCCCGTCAGTTGGTGCTCAAACAGGACCTCACATCCCAGAGAAATCAGCTCATGACGGATATTTTTTACTACGCCCCGGAGCACATCGGTGCCCACATGGGGTTTTTGCTGATAAAGAATGTCTTCGGGGGCTCCATAGTGAACAAACGCTTCCAGCACGGCAGAGATCCGGGGATCATGGGTGCCGGTGTTCAGCTTGCCGTCTGAAAAAGTTCCGGCCCCTCCCTCGCCAAACTGGACGTTGGATGTACGGGACAGGGAACCGGTTTTCCAAAAGAGCTCCACATCCTCCGTCCGCGCGTCCACATCCCGGCCCCGCTCCAGTATTATGGACGGAAGACCGTTCCGGGCCAAAAAGAGGGCGGCGAAGAGCCCTGCCGGCCCCATGCCCACCACCACCGGCTTTTGCGTGGAACGGCGGGTAACGGTGGGGAAGACGTAGGGAACAGGTTCCCAAACAGTTACGGCGGGGTCGCCGCAGTGGACAAGGAGGGCGCTCTCATTTTGGACAGAGACGCCCACCGTACAGATGTACCGCACGTCGCTCTTTTTCCGTGCATCCACTGATTGGCGCAACAATTTGACCTCTTCCAGGGAAGCGGGGGAGACATTTAGCAGTTTGGCGGCCTTGCGCCGTAAATCCTCTTGGGAAAAATCCAGAGGGAGGGTTAAATTTTGAATTCGGAGCATAAATATCACCACTGTTCAGTGTACCACAGTTTTTTTGATTGAACAACCGGTAGAATGAAAGAATGTGAAAGTCATTTAGGATTTCCTTGCAATGAAACGTGATAAAGTGTATAATACATTCAATCTACCAAAGAGGGTGGAGGGCTCAAACCGTCAAGGAAGACGGAAGATCATGATTTGGCCGGCACAGGTCGAAAAAGGAGTTTGGTAGATATGGCATGGAAAAGTGAGTATTTGAAGAACGTATATGAGTCTCTGGAGAAAAAAAGCGGCCATGAGCCGGAATTTCTCCAGGCGGTCAGAGAGGTGCTGGAGTCCCTGGAGCCTGTGGTGGAGCGCCGTCCTGAGCTGGAGAAGAACGGCATCATTGAACGCCTGGTAGAGCCCGAGCGCGTGATCATGTTCCGGGTCCCTTGGGTGGATGACAGCGGTAAGGTCCAGGTGAACCGGGGTTACCGGGTCCAATTTAACTCTGCCATCGGCCCCTACAAGGGTGGTTTGCGTTTTCATCCCAGCGTGAACTTGTCCATCATCAAATTCCTGGGCTTTGAGCAGACCTTCAAGAACTCCCTGACCACCCTTCCTATGGGGGGCGGCAAGGGAGGCAGCGATTTTGACCCCAAAGGCAAGTCGGACGCTGAGGTTATGCGTTTCTGCCAGTCCTTTATGACCGAGCTCTGCCGCCACATTGGCTCGGATACCGACGTGCCCGCCGGAGACATCGGTGTGGGCGGCCGGGAGATCGGGTATCTCTTCGGTCAGTACAAGCGCCTCCGGGACGAGTTTACCGGGGTGCTCACCGGCAAGGGCCTTGCCTACGGCGGCTCCCTGGCCCGGACGGAGGCCACGGGGTATGGTCTGTGCTACTTTGCGAACGAAATGCTTAAGGCGGCCGGAAAATCTTTTGAAGGTAGGCGGGTGGTCATTTCGGGCTCGGGCAACGTGGCCATCTATGCAAACCAGAAGGCCACCCAGCTTGGGGCAAAAGTGGTCGCTATGAGCGACTCCAATGGCTACATCGTGGACGAAAACGGCATCGACTACAAGGTAATGAAGGAGATCAAGGAGGTCAAACGGGCCCGGATCAAGACTTATCTGGACTATGTGCCCTCCGCCAAATATGTGGAGGGGTGCAGGGGCATCTGGACGGTGCCCTGCGATGTGGCCCTGCCCTGTGCGACACAGAACGAGTTGGATGGAGAAGGGGCCAAGGCGTTGGTGAGCAGCGGCTGCTTTGCTGTGGCCGAGGGAGCCAATATGCCCTCTACTCCCGAGGCGGTGGCCGTGTTCCAGACTGCCGGGATCCTCTTTGCGCCCGCCAAAGCGGCCAATGCGGGCGGCGTGGCCACCTCCGGGCTGGAGATGAGTCAGAACTCCCAGCGGCTGAGCTGGACCTTTGAAGAAGTGGATGAAAAGCTTCACGGCATCATGGTCAGTATCTATCATTCCGCTGCCTCTGCTGCTAAAGAGTACGGTATGGAGGGGAACCTGGTGGCCGGCGCCAACATTGCTGGCTTCCTGAAGGTGGCCGATGCCATGTTGGCCCAGGGGATCGTATAACTCCGCACATTTGTACATTGACCAATAAAAAAGTTCTCGGCCAGCCGGCGGAGTGGGCCTTCCCTCTGAGTTACCACATGGTCCGGCTTGCTATAACGTTGCTGCTGGCACTTGGATTTTATGTGCTCTGACGGTCCGGAAAGCGCTGTCGGAGAAGTCTTCGAGGGCAATCGTTGGACGGTTGCACGGAAAGTTGTATCAAAATGAAGGGCAGAAAACAAGTCCTTACAACAAACGTCCCCGGACGGTCAGTCCGGGGGCGTTTGTTGTATCAAGTTGTACTGCGGTTTGGGATGTTTTGGGGTCAAAAACAAGGGCTTAATGGGTGCTTCCTTGCGGGGATCTTCAGTTTGGTGCAAAGATTACAAAGCTATATGGTTTTTGCTGCCTTTAAAATATTTGCTATTTTTGCAAAATCTTTTTGAAAACGTGGACCGGAATATTTTTCCTGCGCTATATCAAGCATCTGCGAAGCTTGTTCATATTTCTTTTCCTGTATTGCGATATTAATATCGAGAATCGCAATATTACCACCATACTCTTTACTGTTTTTGTATTTTACAAAGAGATCATGGCTTTGATGATACAGTGCTATCGCCTTTTCCGGTTGTTCAAAATGAAGATAACTTGTGCATAGATTCAAATAAACGGCGGTTTTCAGAGAGGGGTTCAACCTGCTTTTTTTGGTCAATTCTTCCAGAATGTTGATGGCCGCACCATATTGCGCCGCTTCTATGTATCCGGCGGATAAATTTGTTTGGAGGCCATTGCGTAACGTTTCTCCCTTTGCGGTTTTAAGCAGATTTGTCATCACGATAATATATTCTTCTGCCCTTCCTTCATCCAAAAGCTTTGAAGCCTTTTTTATTTTGTTCAGATAAGATAGATTGTAAAACAGGTTGATAAGAAAAACACCGGGAAAGACAATCAAGCAAACACAGAGGATTATGGCAGTGCTATCCATATGGAAATATCTTCGCAGGATAATGGTCAATATTGCCGAAGTAAAAGCAATTACAGCAAATAGTTTAGGAGACCGTTTCACGGGGTTCACACCTCAATTCCATCACATGTTCAGGATTGTGCTTTGCAGAAGAAAGCATACAGCCCTCCAAGCGGTTGTTGCGCAGAGGAGGGCTGCATTCGATAAAAGTTTGTTATTATTTTCTAACCAGCTCAGCGGTGTCCATGGCGATCATGAGCTCCTCGTTGGTGGGGATCAGGAGGACCTTCACCTTGGAATCGGGGGCCGAGATCACGGCCTCCTTGCCCCGGACGTTGTTGGCGTCCTCGTCCATCTTGACGCCCATGTACTCCAGCCCGGAGGCGATGGCCATACGGGCAGAGGGGTCATTCTCGCCCACGCCGGCGGTGAAGACGATGGCGTCCACCCCGCCCATAGCGGCGGCATATGCGCCGATGAATTTCCGCACGCTGTAATAGAACACATCCAAGGCCAACTGGGCCCGGTGGTTGCCCTGCTTGGCGGCCTCGCCGATGTCCCGGAAGTCGGAGGACACGCCGGAAATGCCCAGCACGCCCGACTTTTTGTTGAGAATGTTGAGCATCTCCTTGATGTCATAGCCATACCGGCCCATCAGGTACTCCAGAATGGTGGCGTCAATATCGCCGGAGCGGGTGCCCATGGGGAAGCCGGCCAAGGGGCCAAGGCCCATGGTGGTATCCACACACTTGCCGCCCTGAACAGCCGCCAGGGAAGAGCCGTTGCCCAGATGGCAGGTGATGATCCGCAGGTCCTTGGCGGGCTTGCCCAGCATGTCGGCGCACCGGGCGGACACATACCGGTGAGAGGTGCCATGGAAGCCATAGCGGCGGACCTTGTCCTTCTCATAATACTCGTAAGGGATCGCGTAGGTATAGGCCTTTTCAGGCATAGTCATATGGAAGGCGGTGTCGAACACGGCCACCTGGGGAGTACCGGCCATCACCCGCTGACAGGCCTCAATGCCCATCAGGTTGGCGGGGTTGTGGAGAGGGCCAAGAGGAATACACTCCTTGATGGCGGCGATGCAGGCGTCGTCTACGATGCAGCTCTCAGTGAAGGCCATGCCGCCATGGAGGACCCGGTGGCCAACGGCGTCGATCTCCTTCACGTCGGCGATGACACCGTGCTCGGGGGAGACCAGGGCCTCCAGAACGGACTCGATGGCTTCGCCGTGAGTGGGCATGGGAATGTCGGCTTTGTAGTCCTCCTGCCCGGGGACTTTGTGGGTCAGGCGGCCGTCGATTCCGATGCGCTCACACAGGCCCTTGGCCAGAACGTCGTGGGTCTGGGAGTCCATGAGCTGGTACTTCAGGGATGAGCTTCCGGCGTTGATAACAAGGATCTTCATAGTGTTCTCTCCTTACAGATAGAATATGTGGACTTGTTTTTCCAGAAGGATTATGCTACATTTATTTGGAACAGAGGGTAAACCACATTTCATTTCTATTGTAGTCTATTTTTTGGAAAAGGACAACTCTTTTCTTGCGGAAATGGCAAATTTTTTGGAGGGGCGCTATGAAGGCCGTCGGAGTCGTTGCGGAATACAATCCGTTTCATAATGGACACGCCCGGCATCTGTCCGAAACGAAATGCAGTCTGAGTTCTGATACGCCAGTGGTTTGTGTGATGTCGGGCAGCTGGGTCCAGCGGGGGGAGTGTGCCCTGACCGATAAGTGGACCCGGGTGTCTATGGCTCTCCGGGGCGGCGCTGACTTGGTATTGGAGCTGCCGCTCCCTTGGGCGATCTCCTCGGCCGAGTGGTTTGCCCGGGGGGCGGTAGCTACCCTCAAGGCTACAGGAGTGGTAGGAATGCTTTCCTTCGGCAGCGAGAGCGGTCGTAGTGGCGACCTGTGCCGGATCGCGGAGGCGCTGGACAGCCCGGAATACCAGAAGGCCCTCAGAGCGGAGCTTGACAAGGGAATTTCCTTTGCAGAAGCAAGACAGTGTGCGGTGGCCCGGATGGTGGGAAAAGAGGCGGCACTGCTGGAGGGGCCCAACGACAGCCTGGGGGTAGAGTATATCCGCGCGGCGGGGAAAGATTTGGCAGTGACAGTGGTCCCCCGGCAGGGAACCGGCCATGACAGCCTGACCCCCGGCAGAGAGTTTGCCTCGGCCACTTACCTACGGGAACTAACCAGGCAAGGAAGAGAGGCCGAACTGTCCGGCTGGATGGCAAAGGAAGATGCCGCTCTACTGAAGAATACGGGGATCGCCCGAATGGAACATATTGAACGGGCTGTGCTGGCCCGCCTGCGCCAGATGGATGAGGTGGATTTTGCCGCGCTCCCGGACAGCGGGGCGGCCGAGGGACTGCCGGCCCGCCTTTGCCGGGCAGCAGAGCAAGCGGGAAGTCTGGAGGAGTTTTACGCGCTGGCCAAGACAAAGCGTTATGCCCATTCCCGAATCCGCCGCCTGGCGCTTTGGGCATTTCTGGGATTGACTGAAGCTGACCGTCCCGACCGACCGGCCTATCTTCGGGTGTTGGGTTTTAACAGCCGGGGACAAGAAGTCCTCAGGGAAATGAAAACAGCGGCAGCCCTGCCCATTCTGACCAAACCGGCCCATAGTAAAGCTTTGTCCTATGAAGCCCAGAAACTTTTTGCTCTGGAGTGCCGGGGGACAGACCTGTTTGATCTGTGCTTTGATACACCCAAGCCAAAGGGGGTGGATTTTACCACCGGCCCAGTGATTTTATAGTGCTGCGAGGGGAAAAACATGCAATATATGCACTTTAATTCGTCCTGTGCCTTTTGCTGCGTGGCAAATTTGCTGGAGCTTGAAGGGCGGGAGATTTCAGATACGCAGTTGTTCCGGGAGATGCGGGCAGACCTGCTGCTCCACCGCGAGCATGAAACCGGAACATGGCAGACGGGGGCCATGCTGCAAAGCGGCGTGTGGTTTGCCCTGGCTCTTCGCCCGATGGGTTTTTCTCTGGAAGAGGTTCAGAGCCTTGACGCGGAGGCAGTAGTTGAGAGAAAACCGCCCTTTATGGTGGGCTTGAAAAGGGAGCAAGGGGGACGCCATGCCCATATTCTGATGGAGCACAGGGGCGATAAATTGGTTTTCTTGAATCCCCATAGAGAGGGAGACGGAGAACCGGATCTGGTGACGCTGACAAAGGAGGAATGTGTGGAACGGCTGGCACCGGCGTCTGCGGTGGGATTTTTAGCGCCCTGCACGCCTGAACGAATTGATTTTCAACCGCTTTTGGAACGTTCAAAGGAGAATTGGCGCAGTTATGAGGAGGAATTGACTACTTTTTCCATGCAACTTCATACACTTAAGGAGCTCCGGACAGCCCAGGAGCCACTTCTCCGCGCTCTGCTGCTGGACGGCCCGGAGGGTGCCCGGGTATGTGGCCACAGAGAGCAGGCGGAACGGCTCAGAAAACTTCAAAGCCAATTTTTGAGTAAACTGAGGCGGGGAAAGCCTTTTTGCCTTTGGGATTGTTGGGACAAGAAGGATCTGTCGGCGGCCTTTGCATTTTACCAATCCCGGTTGGAGGTGCTGATTCAGGAGGGAACGGTCGGATAAGCGGCAAGGATCACAGGGAGAAACGGCAAATTATCTTGACATTTTTAGCTGTCCTCGTTATAATGATACTCGCGTTTTGCTTGAAAATTTGAGCAAGGCGCAATATCCGGGTGTAGCGCAGTTGGTAGCGCGCATGGTTCGGGACCATGAGGCCGTGGGTTCAAATCCCGCCACTCGGACCAATCGGAGTATCCTTGCGAGGATACTCCGATTTTTTCCTTTTGAGCTTCCATCAAAGTTAATGCGATATGGAGGTGAAGTGCCTTGGAACACCTGGCCATTATGAAAAAGGATATATTGAAAAAATCTTGTCCGAAGAAAAGAGAATAGAGAGCAGATTTTCCAAAAACAGGATTACACCATACCAAAATATCCTTCCGGGGGATATGGTATATATGCAGGAGGTAGGAAAGAATGTCACCGCTACGTTTAAGGTAAAGGATGTTCTATTCTTTGAGTGCCATTCGGAGGCGGACATCGACAAAATCCGCGCTCAATATGGAAAGGACATCTGTGCGGACGATGACTTTTGGGAACTAAAGAAAAACGCGAAATATGCCACTCTGATTTTTGTGGCAGATCCAAAAACCGTTGAGCCTTTTAAGGTTTATAAAAGCGACAGGTCTGCCTTCAAGACGGTGAACAGCGTAAAAGAGGAACTGGTGATAAACCGGCGTACCATCATAAAGCACCCTCGTGACTGTGAAAGAGGCAAGCACTATTTCGTTTTTGAGGGGCATACGCATTGCCGGTTTTGCGGCTGTGCTTTCACATATGAAGAAACAATGAGAACAAGGCCGGATTATCAGACGGTTAAGCGCATTATGAGGCCCTCAATGTGGAATGATGAATGGCTTCATGTTGAGCTGGACCATGTGGCAAAAGCCAAACTCCCCCAAATTGGTAGGCAGGATGTAAGAAAGCGGCTAATAAAAAGTGTTGGGGTTTGTCCCGCTGATGATGGCAGACAAACGCCCTACTATGGGAACCCGGTCTATTATGCGCAGCACGGTTTGGGCTGCTGTTGCCGAAAATGTTTGGAAAAGTTTTATGGCATACCCAAGGATGTCCCTCTTTTGGAACATGATTTGGAGTATTTTACGGATTTAATCATGGAATATATCCGGGAACGTTGTATTTGAATGCCTGTGTTCCTTAGAAAGGGGAAAATCATATGAAAAAAAGAATCTGTGCCATGGGCTTGCTTTTACTTCTTTTACTTACAGCCTGTGTAGGAGAAAAAGAGAATATCTCCAGCGCTGAGCCGTCGCCGTCGGAGGAACAAATCGCTTTTACGGATGCACTGGGACAGGAGTTCTCATTGAACAGACCCAAGCGCGTGGCGGTGATGATCGGCAGCTTTGCTGATGTGTGGGTGCTGGCCGGAGGCGAGGATATTATGGTCGCTACCGCCAACGACGCCTGGGAGTCCTATGGCTTGGAATTTGGGGAGGCAGTGTCCAATATCGGTTCCCCCATGAAGCCTAACGGAGAGCTTGTGCTGGCCGCTCAGCCTGACCTGGTGATCGCCAGCAGTCTTTCTCCCTCCAACCTGGAGTTGAAAGAGACCTTTGACCGGGCGGGAATTCCCACGGCCTATTTTGACGTGTCCTCTTTTCAGGACTATCTGGATCTGCTGGAATTGTTTACCCGGCTCACAGGACACCCGGAAAATTTTGAGACCTACGGAACTGCCGTCAAGGAGCAGGTGGACAAGACCCTGGCACTGGCGGCGGAGCGGGATCAAATTCCCACGGTGCTGACCATTCAGGTATCTGGCAGCAGCGTTAAAGTGAAAAACAGCGAGGACAATGTGCTGGGGCCCATGCTGAAAGAGCTGGGATGTACTAACATTGCCGACCGGGACGGCTCCTTGCTGGAGGACCTGAGCCTGGAAGCTATTATCCAGGCTGACCCGGAATTCATTTTCGCTGTCTACCATGGCACCGACGAGGCTGCGGCTCAGGCCAATTTGGAGGAAACACTGCTTTCTAACCCCGCATGGGCATCTCTGCGGGCGGTGAAAGAGGACCATTTCTATATTCTGGAGCGCAGGATGTACAGCTTGAAGCCCAACGCCTTGTGGGGGGACGCTTATGAAAAACTGTGCCATATTCTCTGGGAGTAAAGGCCGTCTTGGCCTGTACGTTCTGTTGGCTCTGCTGACGGTATTGGCGTCTCTGGGCAGCTTGGCCTTTGGCGCGGCCCCTGTCCCAGTGCGGGAGGTCCTGGCGGCGCTGGCGGGTCGGGGGGAGGACACGGCGACCGCCATTGTCTTATACGCCCGGGTACCCCGGCTGTGTGGGTGTCTGCTGGCAGGGGCGGCGCTGGCTGCGTCCGGGGTTATCATTCAGGGGGTGCTGAGTAATCCCCTGGCTGCCCCCAACATCATCGGAGTAAATGCCGGAGCGGGGTTGGCGGTGGCGGTCTGCAGTGCTTTCGTTCCGGCGCTGGGAGCTTTTACGCCGCTTGCAGCTTTTGTGGGAGCTTTGCTGGGGGCTTTGCTGGTGCTGTTCGTTTCGGAGCGGGCGGGCGCCTCCCGCATTACCTTGGTACTGGCGGGGGTAGCCATGTCCAGCATTTTCAGCGCAGGGATCGACGCTGTACTTACTTTCTGGCCGGACGCTCTGAATGGATACTCGGATTTCCGCATTGGTGGGGTCAAGAACCTTTCCATGGCTCGGTTGGCTCCGGCTTTTTGGGTCATTTTATTTGCCCTGGTCCTGGCCCTCACCCTGTCCAACGAGCTTGACCTTCTCATGCTGGGGAAGGAGACTGCCCAAAGTCTGGGCCTTCCCGCAAAAAGGCTGAGACTGCTCCTGCTGGCCCTGGCTGCAGCTTTGGCAGGAGGGGCGGTGAGCTTTGCCGGGCTTTTGGGTTTCGTGGGACTGCTTGTGCCCCACATCATGCGGCGGTTAGTGGGGGAAGAGAGCTTTCCTCTCCTGCTCTCCTCGGCCCTGGGCGGTGCGGCCATGCTCACGATTTGCGATCTGCTCTCCCGGGTGATTTTTGCCCCCTTTGAGCTGCCGCTGGGGATCGTCTTATCCCTGACAGGAGGCCCTTTCTTTCTTTGGCTTCTGTTCCGGCAGAGAAGGAGGAGTAGCCTATGATCGAGATGAAAGGGCTTTATGCCGGTTATCCCGGCCGGCCGGTTCTGGAGAATATAACTTTGGACATTCGGTTCGGGGAAGTACTGATTATTGTGGGCCCAAATGGCTGTGGGAAAAGCACTTTATTAAAAACGGCCTGTGGCTTACTCGCACCCTCGGATGGAGAGATCCTACTGGACGGTGTTCCCATGAAGGGCTGCTCCACTAAGGAGGTCGCGCAGCGGGTCGCCTATTTGCCACAGTCCCGGAGTGTTCCCAACATCACGGCCCGGCGTATGGTGCTTCACGGGCGGTTTCCTTATTTGTCTTATCCCCGCCATTACGGAGAAAGGGATTGGGAGGCGGTGGAGCAGGCCCTGAAATGGGTGGGAGCGGAAGAATTGGCTTTTGAAAGCCTGCCGCAACTCTCCGGTGGGCAGCGGCAGAAGATCTATCTGGCTATGGCGCTGGCCCAGGGGACACAGACCATACTGATGGACGAGCCCACCACCTATCTGGACGTAAGCTGTCAGTTAGAGGTCATGGCACTCTCCCGCCGGCTGGCGGAGGAGGGAAAGGCGGTTGTTCTGGTCCTTCATGATTTGTGTATGGCACTTCAATATGCCCAGCGTATCGTCCTTTTGACAGAGGGGCGGGTCAGGCAGATCGGCACTCCCGAGGAGGTGTACCGCAGCGGAAGCCTGGAGGAAGTGATGGGGGTTTCCCTGAATCGGATCAAGACTGAGAACGGTTGGCGTTATTACTATCAATAAGGGTATAGCTTGTTCGGCATATTTTCCGTCCATCCATCATAGTCTTTCTCTGCAAAGGAGTGGCGACGATGGAGAAACGGGAAGGCAACAGAGTATATCGGCGGCCCAAAGGCACCAAATGGGTATTGGGGCAGCAAGAAAAGAGACGGCTTTTTCAATTGGGGATCTGTTTGATCATTTTCCTTGGGGTGCTTCTGTTCAAGGGAGGAGAGCGGTCAGAACAGCTCCGGGAAGAGTTGAAGACTGCCATTCAGGCCAATGCCGACTTTGGGAAGGCGGTGGTCCGACTGGGACAGGCTCACCGCTCCAGCCGGCCTTTTGGAGAGACTTTGGGGGCTTTTTTGACCCAGGTATTCCTGCCCAATGAGCGGGAGACTTATGCCCTCAAGCAAAACGGACCGCTCTACCTTCAGGTGAGATCCACACTGACCGATGGGGAGGAGCAGAAGAGCCTGCTTGTCCCCTTAAAGGCAAGAAAAACTGAGGAATCCGCGGAACCTGAAGAGGAAACACCTGCCTCTCAGATCCCGGCAGAGGAAACTGTCCAGCCCCAGGAAACCGAAACACCCGTGCCCGAGGAAACAGTGAGCCCTGAGTGGCGGTCTACAGGTTATGACGGCCCGGCGCTTCCGGAGAATGTGAGTATGGATTGGTACTCCCTCCACTTAGAGGATACAGTGACGCCGGTGATGGGCTCCATGACCTCTCCCTTTGGCTGGCGGGAGGACCCCTTTGGCGGGGAGGATCAGGTGTTCCACCACGGATTGGATCTTGGCGTGCCCATAGGGACAGATGTGCTGGCCTTTGCCTCGGGGACGGTGGAATACATTGGAGAGAGCGACATTTACGGGCTTTATTTGCAGATCGACCACGGAAACGGGATCAAGAGCTTTTACGCCCATTGCTCCAAGCTGTGTGTGGGGCAGGGGAAAACCGTGTCAGTAGGAGACAAGATCGCTGAATCCGGCGATACGGGTAACGCCACGGGGCCCCACCTTCACCTGGAGTTGAAGCGGGACGGTATCTTTTTGGACCCGCGACTCTATGTGAATGTGCTTGCATGAGGCTGGGCCGCATAGAGATCAGCGGCAGTGCCCTTTTGGTGGCCGCTGTCCTGTTTTATCTGGATCGGGAGGGAGTCATCTTTTGGCTCCTTCTGGCTTGCGTGCTTCATGAGCTGGGACATTGGTGGGCGATTTATCTCCTGGGCGGAAAGGTGCAGGGGGCCCGGCTGAGCTGTGTGGGAGCTGAGCTGCGTCTTTCACCCGCGCATCCGCTCTCGCCGGGGAAACTTGCTCTGGCGGCGCTGGCAGGTCCAACGGTGAATCTGCTGCTGGCGGTGGGGAGCGGTCTCCTTGCCCGCAGTGGGGCAGGGAGCCGGCTCTACCTTTTTGCCGGCATTAATTTGGGCCTGGCCTGCTTCAATCTCCTGCCGGCAGAACGCCTGGATGGGGGACGGATCCTTATCGGGCTGTTGGGAGGAATGAGCAGAGAGGACCTGGCAGAGAAAGTGGTCTGGTGGTGTTCTTTTGTGGTGACCATCCTTTTTTTCTTTGCGGGCGGACTGCTGTTATGGGAGAGCGGAGGCCGGAATTTTACCCTTATCTTGGCCGGGCTCTGGGTTTTGAGGACGGTATGGGAAGGAAAATAAAGAAAAAGTAAAAATTTTGCTTGCTTTTCTCAAACGGGTGTGATAAAATACCAAAGTCTGAATAACGGGTGATCCTCTGCGGCGTTGCCAAGTGGGCAACAGAAGTGCCGGAATGAACGCCTATAACAGTAGGAGGAAATGTAAAAATGGATCTGATGCAGGCTTTTACCGCCAAGTATGTGAAGGAAGAGCCTCCTGTGGCCAATGTGGGCGACACCGTTCGGGTGCACGTCAAGGTCAAGGAAGGCAGCCGTGAGCGTATCCAGGTGTTCGAGGGCACCGTGATCGCCAAGAAGCACGGTGGCATCGACGAGAGCATTACCGTTCGCCGGGTCTCTTATGGCGTTGGTGTGGAGAAAGTTTTCCCTCTTCACGCTCCCGCTGTGGAGAAGATCGAGCTGGTACGCCGGGGCAAGATCCGTCGGGCGAAGCTCTATTACCTGCGTGACCGCGTGGGCAAGGGCGCTAAGCTTAAGGAGAAGCTGTAAGAAACCATTCAAAAAGGGAGCGGGTGACCGCTCCTTTTTTGTACCTTCGGGGTTGTGGAATCGGTGGGAAGTATGCTAAAATAAGAAAATGAAGAAGGGAGGAGCTGGCATGAACATTCAGTGGTATCCGGGACATATGACCAAAACCAGGCGGCAGATCGAGGCGGACCTGGGGCAGGTGGATATGGTGGCCGAGATCATTGACGCCCGAATCCCCATCTCCTCCCGGAATCCGGATATTGATGAACTTGTGGGAGAGAAGCCCCGACTCATCGTACTGAACCGGGCAGACCAGGCGGACCCCCAAAGTAATGGGCGGTGGAGTCGATTCTTTCGCGGGAAAGGCTTCGCGGTCCTGGAGACTGACGCCAAGACAGGGAAGGGCGTCTCCGGCTTTGCCCAGGCCTCACGGGAGCTTCTGAAGGAGCAGATGGAGCGTTGGAAGGCCAAGGGACAGGTGGGCCGCCCCATTCGGGCTATGGTGGTTGGGGTGCCTAACGTGGGTAAGTCTACTTTCATTAACCAGGTCGCAAAGCGCAAATCGGCCAAGGCGGGAGACCGGCCGGGCGTGACCCGAGGCAAGCAGTGGGTCACAGTGGACCAGGGTCTTGCCTTGCTGGACACGCCGGGGATCCTCTGGCCCAAATTTGAAGATGAGCGGGTGGGCATGCACCTGGCCTACACCGGGGCGGTGAAGGATGAGATCATGGATGCCGAGACACTGGCCTGCCATCTGATGGACGATCTGGCCATGCGATACCCCATGGCGCTGGCGGAACGGTATAAGTTGAAGGTGGTCCCACGTGGGGAGGATGAGAGTATCATCAGCTACGGTTATACCCTGCTGGAGGAGGCTGCCGGAAAGCGGGGTTTCCGCGTTTCAGGGGGAGAATTTGATACCGAACGTATGGCTCATATCCTGCTGGATGAGTTCAGATCCGGCAAGCTGGGACACTTTACACTTGAATTGCCCGAGGAGGGAGAGAAGTGAGCCTTTGGGAATTTGAGGAGGCCTGTTGGTCCTCGGGGAAAGAGCTGGTCTGTGGGGCCGACGAGGCGGGTGCCGGACCCTTGGCGGGACGGGTCTATGCCGGAGCGGTCATTCTGCCGCGGCATCTTGAATTGGAAGGGCTTAATGACTCTAAGCAGGTGAGTCCAAAGAAGCGGGATCAGCTTTTTGCCCAGATTCAGGAGAAGGCTGTGGCCTGGGCGGTAGCCTGGGTGGAGCCGGATGAGATCGACGAGATCGACATTCTCAACAGCCGCATCAAGGCCATGCAGGCGGCCATCGACCTGTTGACGCCTCCATCGGACTATGCGTTGATCGACGGTAATCGTGACAAAGGGAGCCGATATAGCCTGACCTGTCCCCATGAGCTGATCATTAAGGGAGACAGCAGGAGCGCCAGCATTGCCGCCGCCTCGATCCTGGCCAAGGTGTGCCGGGACCGGTATATGGTGGAGATGGCGAAACAATATCCGGAATATCAGTTCGAAAAGCACAAAGGTTATGGCACCAAGCTCCATTATGAGCTGCTGGACCAATACGGGCCCAGCCCAATTCACCGCCGGAGCTTTCTGAAGAAGTGGGAGATGGGGCGATGAGCACTGGGAAAGACCGGATCCTGCTGGGACGTTGGGGAGAAAGCATTGTGGCACAAGATCTGCGGCGAAAGGGATGCCGGATCTTGGCCGCCAACTGGCGGTGCCGTATGGGAGAGATCGACCTGATTGCCGCCGACAAAAGCTGCCTTCGTTTTGTGGAGGTCAAGCTTCGAAAGGACGACAGCTTTGCCCAGGCCAAGGAGTTTGTGGACCGACGCAAACAGGAAAAGCTGAGGGTGACAGCGCAGCTTTATCTGACACGGCATCCCACAAACCTTCAGCCCCGCTTTGACGTGGCCGAGGTTTATGCCCCCCAGGGGATCAATACCATGGATCCAAGGATTATCTATACTGAAAACGCCTTTTGAGGGGCTTAGAACAAGAAGAAAGAGGGGGAGTATGTGCTCAGAGTCTTTGACGGACATTGTGATACCATTTCCCACTGTTGCCGCAGCGGGATCAGTCTGCGGCGCAACGAGGGCCATCTGGATCTGGAGCGAACGGAAAAATACGCTGGGTGGGCCCAGTTTTTCGCCATTTTCGCGTCTCAAAAATGGGAAAAGGATCCTCTGTGGCAGGTAGCCCAAGGGCAGTATGCGGTCTTTTGCCGGGAACTGGAGCTTAACTCTGACCTGGTGACCCAGTGCCGGACGGCGGAGGAGATCAAAAAGGCCTGGGCGGACGGGAAGATGGCGGCCCTCCTTTCCATTGAGGGGGCCGAACTGTTGGACTGTGACCTGGATAAGCTGGAAACGGTTCATGATTGGGGAGTTCGGGCAATCAACCTGACCTGGAATCATACCAACGCGCTTTCCGGGACCAATGTGGAGGACAACGACAAGGGCCTGACCGAGAAAGGGAAGGCATTTGCCTGCAAAATGCAGGAGTTAGGTATGCTGATTGACGTATCTCACCTGTCCGACCCCGGGTTCTGGGATGTGATTGACTTAGCCCAAAAGCCGATCTTTGCCAGTCACTCCAACTCCCGGGCTATTTGTCCCCACAGCCGCAACCTGACTGATGAGCAGTTTACAGCCCTGGTCAAAAACGGAGGTGTGGCCGGGCTCAATATGTGCGATGAGTTTGTGGGAGAGGCCCCGACTATCGATACTTTAGTGGCTCATGTGGAGCATTGGTTTGGCCTGGGAGGAGAAAAAAATGTCTCTCTGGGCGGGGACTGGGACGGAATCTCGGGGATGCCTGCCGGGATCCATGGTATTCAGGACCTGGGAAAGCTGGCGGAGCGGTTGCTGCAGTTGAATTATGGGGAAGACCGGGTAAACGGTCTGTTTTATCAGAATCTAATGCGGGTGGTGAGTGAAGTATGTACTATGTGAGCACACGGGATAAATTACAAAAAACGACAGCCGCCGGGGCTATTGCCTATGGACTGGCTCCCGACGGAGGTCTTTATACTCCGGAAGCGATCCCCTCCATGGCAGGCAACGCCCTGAATACACTGAAGGATATGAACTACCAGCAGCGTGCTGTTTATGTGATGAGCATGTATCTAGACAGTTATTCAGCCTCCGAGCTGACAGGGTATTGTGGGAAGGCTTACGGAAACGAGAAGTTTGACGACCCGGCGGTGGCCCCTGTCCATGTGATGGACGACAGCACATGCGTTATGGAGCTGTGGCACGGTCCAACTTGTGCCTTCAAGGACCTTGCACTTCAGATGCTCCCCCATTTGTTGACCGGCGCTCTCCGAAAGGAGGGGGAAAAGAAGACTGCCTGCATTTTGGTGGCCACCTCAGGGGACACCGGCAAGGGGGCTCTGGAAGGCTTCCGAGATGTGGAGGGGACCAGGATCCTGGTTTTCTATCCCAAAGACGGGGTCTCTGAGATCCAGGAGCTCCAGATGAACACCCAGGAAGGGGAAAACGTGGGAGTTTGCGCCGTGGTGGGCAACTTTGATGACGCGCAATCCGGAGTGAAAAAAATCTTCTCAGATAGATACTTCAGCGCTGAGTTGGAGGAGAAGGGGTATTTTCTCTCTTCGGCCAACTCCATCAACTGGGGGAGAGTTCTTCCCCAGATCGTTTACTATGTTTCGGCCTACTGCGACCTGATGAAAGCGGGGAGGCTGGAGAAAGGCGACCTTCTCAATGTTTGCGTGCCCACGGGTAATTTTGGAAACATTTTGGCCGCCTACTATGCGAAACAGATGGGAGTCCCGTTGGGTCGGCTTATCTGCGCGTCCAACAGCAACAATGTTCTGACCGAATTTATTGAGACCGGGGTATATGACCGGAACCGGCCGTTCCATCAGACCATTTCACCTTCCATGGATATTCTGATCTCCTCCAATCTGGAACGGCTCCTCCATGCCTATACCTATGGAGACGCCCAGGCGGTGAAGGGATACATGGAGCAGTTGTCCGAAACTGGAAGGTACGAAGTGTCGCCCGGCGTGAAGAAACTGTTGGAGCGGGATTTTGCCGCGGCCTATTGTACGGATGACCGGGCACGGCAGACCATCGCCAAGGTGTGGAGGGAAAAGAACTATCTTATTGATCCGCATACCGCGGTGGCAGTGAATGTTCTGGAGCAGTATCGGGAAAAGACGGGAGATGTCACCCCCACGCTGGTGGTGTCCACTGCAAGTCCCTTCAAGTTTTGTCCTGCCGTGCTGGAGGCCCTGGGGGAGAAGACTTCGGTAAGTGGCTTGGAGAGCATTGGCCGCCTGGAGGAGCGCACCGGGCTTCGGGCGCCTGCCCCGCTCTCCGGCCTGGCCGGGAAGCCGGTGCGGTTCCGCAACGTCACCGAGAAGGGCGATATGGCCCAAGCGGTGCGTCAGTTCCTTTCGTAAAGGGGAGCTTTGAAAGAAAGGGGGCAGGGCGTTTGGCTCTGTATGTGATCGGGGACACCCACCTGTCCCTTGGAGGGAGCAAACCCATGGATACCTTCGGCGGACGCTGGGAGGGCTATGTGGAAAAGCTGAGAGTAGGCTTTGCTTCTCTTACTGAAGCCGATCAGGTGGTGTTCTGCGGAGACCTCTCCTGGGGAATGACCCTGGAGGAGGCATTGCCGGACTTTCAGTTTTTGGACGGGCTTTTTCCCGGAAAAAAGTATTTGCTGAAAGGGAACCATGATTATTGGTGGACCACGGGCAATAAGATGCTCACCTTTTGGAATGCCCACGGAATGACCAATTTTGTGCTTCTTCACAACAACTGCCATTTTTATGGCGAGACTGCCATCTGCGGCACCCGGGGATGGTTTTTTGAGGAGGAGGCTGACGGTCATAACGAGAAGGTGTTCAAGCGGGAGGTCCTGCGGCTGGAGACCTCCCTTAAGGCGGCGGGAGAGGCAGAAAAGCTCTGCTTTCTTCACTACCCACCCCTTTATCAGGGATATGTCTGTCAGGAGATCGTGGATCTGCTGGAGGCATATCATGTGAAAGCCTGCTATTACGGACATCTCCACGGAGGCAGTCATCGCCTGGCCCAGGAAGGATTCCGCGGGAGTGTGGAATACCATCTGATCGCTGGAGATTACGTGGATTTTCGCCCTCAAAAGGTTCTGGAGTAAGGGAGAAATAAAAAACTTCTAAAAATATGAAAAAAAGACTGGAAATATGCGGGTATCCCTGATACAATATATGAGATATCGTATGGCAGCTCCGGCCCGCAACAGAAAAAGGGACCGATGCCGACAGGAGGAAACATAGCATGAATGTTAAGAGCGTAGAGAAACTGGAAAAAAGTAGAGTGGCTCTCACCATCGAAGCCAGTGCCCAGGAGTTTGAAGCTGCCCTGGACCAGGCTTACCGGAAGGAGCGGGGCCGCATTATGATCCCCGGTTTCCGTAAGGGGAAGGCTCCCCGGAAGATGATCGAGGCCATGTACGGCGCCGAGATCTTCTATGAGGAGGCCGTCAATGAGGCGTATCCTGGCCTGTATGCTCAGGCAGTAGAGCAGGAGAAGCTGGACACTGTGGCTTACCCCGAGGTGGAGCTGCTGGAGGCCAACAAGGACGGTTTTACCTTTAAGGCCACTGTGGCGGTGCGCCCCGAGGTTAAGCTGGGCAAGTATAAGGGCCTGTCCGCTCCCAAGGATGTGGCTAAGGTCACCGAGAAGGACATCGACAATGAGATGCAGCCTTACGTACAGCGTGCCACCCGTATGGTGGATGTGGAGCGGAAGGCCAAGAAGGGCGACACGGTCAACATCGACTTTGAAGGCTTTATGGACGGTAAGGCCTTTGAGGGCGGCAAGGGGGAGAACCATGACCTGGAGCTGGGCTCCGGACAGTTTATCCCCGGCTTTGAGGATCAGCTCATCGGTGTGAAGGCCGAAGCTGAGAAAGACGTGGTGGTCACGTTCCCCGAGGATTACGGGGCCAAGGAGCTCGCCGGAAAAGAAGCCACCTTCAAGGTGAATGTCCATGCGGTCAAGGAGAAGGTCGCGCCCAAGCTGGACGACGAGTTTGCCAAGGACGTCTCTGAGTTCGAGACTCTGGCTGATTTCCGCAAGGATCTGGGCAGCAAGCTTCAGGAGCGCCGCGAGGCCCAGGCTCAGCGTGCCTTTGAGGAGAATCTGCTGGAGCAGGTCACCGACGATATGACTGTTGAGATCCCTGATGCCATGGTGGAGAACCGTGCCCAGCAGATGCTGGAGGATTACAGCCAGCGGATCACCAGTCAGGGGATCTCCTTTGAGCAGTACCTTGCTATGACCGGTATGACAGTGGATATTCTTAAGGCCCAGGCCACGGAGGGAGCGCTTCGTCAGGTCAAGGTGGAACTGGCTCTGGACGCTATCGCTGCCGCTGAGAAGATCGAGATCACCGAGGAGGAGATCAACGCCGAGTGTGACCGTCTTGGTGAGCAGTACCAGATGCCCGGGACCGAGATCCGGAAAATCGTTCCTGAGCAGGAGCTGAAGGGGGATCTGACACACCGGAAAGCCGCCGACGTGATCTATACCTCCGCCAAGGTGGGAAAGGCCCCAGCCAAAAAGGCCGCCAAGAAAGAGGAAGAAACCAAGGCTGAGCAGGAGAAGCCGGCCAAGAAGGCTGCGACCAAGAAGGCGGCTGAAAAGAAGGAGGAGGGCGAGAAGAAGCCCGCCACCAAGAAAGCCAAGACAGAGGAATAATTGGGAGTATTTGGGAGATACTTTCATGTGTGTTTGTCCGGTGCGGAATTCATGAAAGGAGATTTTCAATTATGAGCTTGGTTCCTTATGTTGTGGAGCAGACCAGTCGGGGGGAGCGGTCCTATGACATTTTTTCCCGTTTGCTCAACGACCGTATCATTATCCTGAGCGAGGATGTGAACGCGGCGTCGGCCAGCATTGTGGTGGCAGAGCTGCTGTTCCTGGAGGCGCAGGATCCTGATAAGGATATTCAGTTCTACATCAATAGCCCCGGCGGTTCCATTACGGACGGAATGGCTATTTATGATACCATGCAGTACATTAAGTGCGATGTTTCCACCATCTGTGTTGGTATGGCGGCCTCTATGGCATCTTTCCTGCTGGCTGCCGGCACCAAGGGTAAGCGCCTGGCACTGCCCAACTCGGAGATCCTGATCCACCAGCCGCTGATCGGCGGAGGCGGGATCTCGGGACAGACCACTGACGTGAAGATCCACGCCGACCATCTGGTCTACACCCGGGAGAAGATGAACCGTATGCTCAGCGAGATGACCGGGCAAACCCTGGAGACCATTCAGCGGGATACGGAGCGCGACAATTATATGACGGCCCAGCAGGCTATGGAATACGGCCTGGTCGACAAGGTGATCCATCAAAGATGACCCAACAGGGGAGTAAGGGGAAAACCCTTGCTCCCTTACATTTCCCAACGGAGAGGAGAACAGTATGGCCAAGATTGACGAGCGGAATGTGCGCTGCTCTTTTTGCGGCAAAAACCAGAATCAGGTGAAGCGCCTCATTGCGGGCGACGGTGTTTATATCTGCAACGAGTGTGTGCAGCTTTGTATGTCTGTATTGGATGAGATGACCGAGAAGGAGATGACCCTTCGGACCGGGCAGCTGGGGGCGATCCCCACTCCGGAGGAGATCCATCAGGTGCTGGACCGGTATATCATTGGCCAGGATGAGGCCAAGGTTGCCCTTTCCGTGGCGGTCTACAACCACTATAAGCGGATCTTTTTTGGCGGCTCAGACGATGTGGAACTGCAAAAGAGCAATATTCTGCTGATTGGACCTACCGGCTGCGGAAAGACCCTGTTTGCCCAGACTTTGGCCAAGGTGCTTCAGGTCCCCTTTGCTATCGCCGACGCCACTACCCTGACCGAGGCCGGCTATGTGGGCGACGACGTAGAAAATATCCTTCTCCGGCTGGTCCAGGCAGCAGACTATGACATTGAGCTGGCGGAACGGGGCATTATTTATGTGGATGAGATCGATAAGATCTCCCGGAAAAGTGAGAATACCTCCATCACACGCGATGTGTCCGGAGAGGGTGTCCAGCAGGCTCTTCTGAAAATTTTGGAGGGTACGGTAGCCAATGTGCCGCCTCAGGGCGGAAGAAAGCACCCTCACCAGGAATTTATCCAGATTAATACCAAAAACATTCTTTTTATCTGCGGCGGCGCTTTTGATGGGCTGGAAAAGATCATTGAGAAGCGGCTGGATAAAAAGAGTATTGGCTTTGAGGCCGAAATCAAGAGCAAGGACGAGCGCGATGAGGGAGAGATATTCTCTCAGGTCCAACCACGGGATCTGATCCAGTTCGGCATCATTCCTGAGCTGGTGGGACGGCTTCCTGTGCTGGCCTCGCTGAATTCCCTGACCCGGGATCAGATGGTCCGAATCCTGACCGAGCCCAAGAATGCGCTGGTCAAGCAGTATCAAAAGCTGATGGAATACGACGATGTGAAGCTGGAGTTCCAGCCCGAGGCTTTGGCGGCTACTGCCGACAAGGCCTTGGAGCGTAAGATCGGCGCCCGTGGTCTGCGGGCCGTTATGGAAGAGGTGTTGACAGCTGTCATGTACGCCGTTCCCTCTGATCCAACCATCTCCAAGGTTGTCATTACCCCGGAGAGTATTCGGGAGGAAGAGGCGCCCCAGCTTTTCCATGACAGAAAAGAGGCTCCCCGTCCCCGTTTAGGGGAGGCGCGCAAGGAGCAGAAGCGGAGCGCGGCCCGGGACGCGTCCTGATTTTTGAAGTAAGCGAAGGAGAAGCTCCAATATGGCATTAAATCTGCAAAAGGCGGAGTTTGTCCGCTCAGCCACCGGGCCAAAGGATTTTCCGCGGGATCCACTGCGGCAGATCGCTTTTGCCGGGCGATCCAACGTGGGGAAGTCCTCGGTGATCAACCGGCTTCTCAACCGGAAAAATTTTGCCCGGGTCGGAGCGGCTCCCGGTAAAACGACTCACATCAACTATTTCAAAATTGATGATAAGCTCTATCTGGTGGATCTGCCCGGCTATGGCTAT
Source organism: Oscillospiraceae bacterium (assembly GCA_017937415.1). Taxonomy (GTDB): domain Bacteria; phylum Bacillota; class Clostridia; order Oscillospirales; family Oscillospiraceae; genus Vermiculatibacterium. The sequence goes on along the minus strand of JAGBDQ010000110.1, from coordinate 10,520 downwards.
GCCAAGGTCTCCCGGCAGGAAAAGGAGCGGTGGGCAAAGCTGATCCAAAGCTGGTTTGATGACCGGACCTTGATGACGCTGGGGATCCTGATCGTGGATGCCCGTCATAAGCCCACGGCGGACGACAAGGTCATGTCCGACTACTTCAGGTCCACCGGCCGCCCCTTTGCGGTAGTGGCAAACAAGCTGGACAAGCTGAAAAAGAGCGAGATAGAGGCCAACCTTAACCTGATCCGTGAGACTTTGGAACTGAAAGCGGATGTAAAGCTGATCCCCTTTTCGGCGGAGAAGGGAACAGGACGCGAAGAGCTTTTGGGGTTGATATTGGATCATATGGAGGAACTTGTTCTTCGGTCGGACGAGAGCGGGGAAGGCGGTACTGGCGTGCAATAATGCGCTTTGCGGCAGAAAAGGAGAGACGAGACTATGGCTGACGTCTTATATGTGGTGGTTCCCTGTTATAACGAGGAGGAGGTCCTTCCTGAGACCTCCCGCCGTTTGAAAGAAAAGCTGAGGAGCCTGATTGCGGCGGAAAAGATTTCTTCCAGAAGTCGGATCCTTTTTGTCAATGACGGCTCCAAGGACAGGACTTGGGAGCTGATCTGTAAACTTCACAAGGAGGATGCGGTGTTCTCTGGTTTGGATCTGACCCGGAACCGGGGGCACCAGAACGCTCTCCTGGCCGGACTGATGTTTGCCAAGGAGAAGTGTGACATGGCCATCTCCATGGACGCCGACCTGCAGGATGACGTGGATGCGGTGGATCGAATGGTGGAGGAGTACTGCGCCGGGTGTGATATTGTGTACGGCGTCCGCTCCTCCCGGAAGAAGGACTCCTTTTTTAAGCGTTTTACTGCGGAGGGCTTTTATCGTGTGATGAATTTCTTGGGGGCTGAGACCGTTTTCAATCATGCAGATTATCGGCTCATGTCCAAGAGGGCGCTGGAGGGCCTGTCCCAGTTCCAGGAAGTCAACCTGTTTCTCCGGGGCATTGTGCCTATGATCGGCTACCGGAGCGGAACGGTGGAATATGAGCGGGGAGAGCGGTTTGCGGGGGAGAGCAAGTACCCCCTGAAGAAGATGCTCGCCTTTGCCATGGAGGGGATCACCAGCTTGTCGGTGAAGCCCATTCGGTACATTACCCTGTTGGGATTTCTGATCTTCCTTGTGAGCATTATTATGCTGATCACTTTTGTGGTAGAGTGGGCTCTTCATATGACCGTGGTTGGCTGGGCAAGCGTGATTTGCTCGGTTTGGGCCATCGGCGGGCTGATTTTGCTCTCTCTGGGTGTGATTGGAGAGTATATCGGAAAGATATACCTGGAGACCAAGGATCGTCCTCGGTTCCTGATTCGCGAAGTCCTGGATCGGGATGAGGCCGGGACCTGAGGCGGTTGGGTATGGAGTATATTCCGGCAAAGCATATTCTGATCCGCAATAAGTCTACCCAATGGTTTGGCACTGACCATACCGTCAACCTATACCGTGGGTGCAGTCACGGCTGTATTTACTGCGACAGCCGCAGTGAATGTTATCGGAATGATGACTTTGACCATATCCGGGGAAAAGAGAATGCCTTAGAGATTCTGCGCGATGAGCTGAGACGGAAGATTCGGCCTCCTTTTGTGGGAATGGGGTCCATGTCAGATCCATATAATCCATACGAAAGGGAACTGGAGCTGACCAGAAAAGCGCTGATTCTGTTCCATGCTTACGGCTGCGGTGTGGCAGTATGCACCAAATCAAATCTGATCGGCCGGGACGCAGACCTTTATGAGGACATTCAGCGGCAGGCGCCGGTGATCTGCAAGCTGACAGTTACCACCATGGACGAGGATCTGGCAGGGAAGCTGGAACCAGGCGCGGCGACGCCGCGGGCAAGAATGGAAGCTCTGGGGAGCTTGTCCCAACGCGGAATTTTTGCGGGGATCCTTCTGATGCCGGTTCTCCCGTTTCTTGAGGATAGCAGAGATAATGTCATTTCGGTGGTGGACGCCGCCGCGAATGCGGGGGCGAAGTTTGTTTATCCCTATTTTGGGGTGACCTGTCGGGACAGGCAGAGGGCTTACTTATACCAACACCTTGACCGTGATTTTCCTGGAGTCCGGAAGAAATATGAGGCTCGGTTCGGAGAACGATATGAATGTATCAGCCCTAAGGCCAGGGTGCTCTGGGATGTTTTTACGACGCGCTGCCGTGAAAAGGGACTTCTCTATGAGATGAAGCACATTGTTTCAGCGGCCAAACTTCCGTATTTGAACACACAAATGGATCTCTTTGATATGTAGCGGGGACGGCTGAGGCCGCCTCCGCTTTTTTGTGAGAGGAATGCTCCCGATGGGAGTGCGAAGAAGATCAGGTCAGCCCAGAGCCTCAATGCTGTCAGCGCAGACCAAATAGAAGCGGTTCAAGCACTCGCTGGCAAGCACCAGTACGGATCCAACCGAGCCCAGAACAGAGACCTTCCGAAGGACCAGAGGACCGACGGTCAGGGTGGCCTGACGGCTCAAGTTCCGGGAGGAGAGCTCGGTGAGAACACCGGCGGCGCAGCAGCAGTCATCACAGTCGCAATGGGCCTGACAGGAGGCACAGGCGCCGGTGGTGCCGCCTTCGGCCTGGATCGCCCGACGGATGGCGCGGACGGCGCGGTGGTAATTGCTGTCATCGCAGTCCCGGGGGCACTCTCCCTCCATCACCTGGAAGGCAACTGCCTTGATGGCACAAAGACTGAGCTGATCCAGGTTTTCCAGAGCGGCGCAATCGTTGCCGGGAACGGCAAAATAGGCGGTCCCGGTCACGTCCAGCAGGTCACAGTTGCAGGGAGAAAGACGGCGCAGGCCAGCCGAGGGGTTGCAGATGTTGTCGGTGTCGTCCTTGGGCGTGGAGAGGGGGCTGCCCACGGCCAGAGCATCGGTGAGGAAGAAGAAGGTATCGAAATCCACCAGAGAGCCCAGGGTGGTGCCGCAGAGAAGGCGAAGGGCCTCTACCATAGAGGACTTGCAGCAGCAAGTGACAGGGGGAGTAATGCTGGCATCATCGTTTTCCGCAGCGCAGCCGCAGGCGGGGCGGACCTCCTGGTCGGTCAGAGGACAGGAATCGGCGGAGCAGGCCGTACAGTGATAGTGCTTCATATAGGCTTCAGGGGTCATGAGAACCACTCCAGTTTTAGATTGGCAGGCCGGTTGGCCCACCTGAGTCAGTGTATGCATAAGGTAGAAAAAAAGGGAATGTTAAAGATTTTATAAATTGCAAAATTGGGGGTTGCGCAGAAAAGAAAAAGAAGGTAGAATAAACTCACCCTTAAAAATAGGAGGAATCATATTATGGCCCTTTTTGATTTTGACGCTCTGAAGGATCGTGCCAGAGATCTGGCCCAGACCGGGGTGAGTAAGTCCAAGCAGATCGGAGAGATCGCAAAGCTCAACCTGGCCAATGTGGGCGAGGAGGAGAACATTCGGAAGGCCTACATCGAGATCGGAAAGCTTTACTATGCTGAGCGAGGAATGGCTCCCGAGCCCGCCTATGCCGCGCTGTGTGAGAAGATCACGGCCTCCAAGGTCACCATCGAGGAAAATAAGAACCGGGTGGAGGAACTGAAGGCTGAGGGCGGTGTGCAGGATTCCGAGGTGGAGTTTCCTGTGGAGCCTCTGGCCGAGACTCCCGCAAAGGAGGCGCCTGTTGCCCCTGAGGAGAACAAGGACGTTCCTCCCGCAGAGTAAGAAGACAAAAGAAAGGGCCTCCGTCCCAGCTGGGACGGAGGCCCTTTTGCTTTCTTGTCTGGAGGACGATCAGATGATCCGACGGGCGCAGACATAGGCAGAACTGTAGTAAGGAGAATTCAGGTCGCTGTATGTAATGCCCTTGCTGGAGGAGGCGTGAAGGAACTGCCCGTTGCCGGCGTAGATCCCCACGTGGGTAATGTAAACATAGCTGGAGAAAGTGTGGAAGAAAACCAAATCGCCGGGCTGAAGCTCGCTGCGGGAGACGGATACACCGTTGGTTGCCTGGGCGCTGGCCGTCCGGCTGATGTCATAACCGAAATGGTTCATCACATATTTGGTAAAACCGGAGCAATCAAAGCTCTTGGGGCCATTGCCGCCCCAGACATAAGGGATGCCAATAAACTGCTCGGCATAAGCCACCATCTGGGTACCAATATCGCTAATAGGCTCGGAGTCGGAATCAGCACGATGACCCGATTCGTCCATGCAGAGGGTAATATAATCGCTGGAGACATAACCCGTTTCACCGTTGTGAAGGATCTTGTACCAACCGTTATCGACGCCGAGAATAGAAATAATGGTGCGGTTGCGCAGGGCATCGATCTGCTCATATTCAGTGTCCGGGCCGGAACGCACATTCAGTGCGGAACTTACATCGGTCACAATGCCATAGCCAAGGTCCAGCTCTGCGGTGGTTTCCACATCCAAATATTCGGCCGACATATAGCCTTCGACCGACTTGTAGTCCACCCGATACCAGGTCTCATCTATCTGCTCCAGGATCACGACCACATCCCCCTGGGGCGCGGTGGCCAAAATCGCGGAATCGGCGGAGGGCTCGGAGCGGAGCCGGAGGGCGGCGGCCTCCTCGTTAACGGTGCCAATGCCTACGCAGGCAGCGGAAGCGCTTATTACGAAGAGCAGGGTCATGAGTGAGCAAAGAAAAGCGACACGAAGAAACCTCTTGGCGTAAGACATGGCGCGGACTCCCTTTCTATATCTATATCTTTATCTTTTGTAATCTTTTTTTCTCAGGTCACTTGCCGGCGAGGGCGCGCTCCAACCAGATCGCTCCCAGGTCCATTGCGTCGTACAGGTTTTGCTTTTCACTCTTTTTAACCACCACGTCCCGGCTCTTGATGTCGGGATCGGTGAGCTGAAGCTGAACAGAGATCTTGTTCGCCATATCCAGCTCGCCCTCTTTCTGGGAGGAGAGGATCTGGAGGACAATGATATATTTATCGGCCATGCTGCCGTAGTAGATCATATTATCCTTGCGGCGAAGGGGATGGCCCTTGTATGTCAGCGGAATATCGGTCTTCTTATCAGCCATGATGAGCCTCCTTAAAATGGTTACAGTCTTGTCTCCGAACTGTAACCGAATTGTAACATATTGTTACCGACATGTCAACAGCCTTTCCACGAAATCCCGGAGAAATATTTGCCAAATGGGGAGAAAAGGGATATACTGATAGAAACGAGGTGAAAAGATGGAAACCGTTTGGAATGTTGGAGCTACCGGTCTTTTCCTTTTTGCGGCCGTTTATCTGGCCCTGCGCTGGCTGGGTATGAGCGGCATATCGCTGCCGGGTCCCTTTTCGGACCCGTTGCCGGAAAGAGAGGAGACCTTTGTAACACATGATACCCTCTATACGGTCTTTTTTACAGCCGTCATTTTTCGTGTGGCGGTGGCCGCAGGGAGCTTTTTGCTCTATGGAATACTTTCGGGAGGTACCATAGACGTTTGGGAACTGCCAAGCCTGTGGGTTCGCTGGGACGGGACCCATTATGTGAAGCTGGTGGAACTGGGATATGGAGGCTATGTGGAAAACGGGCAGAACCTGTTTCTGGTCTTTTTTCCGCTCTACGTTTGGATCGTTCGGGCAGTACGTTTGCTGATCCCCAATACGGCCCTTGCGGGTATGCTGGTCAGTTTTCTCTGTTTTGGCGGCGGCAGCGTTTATCTATACGCACTGACGGCTGGGGAGTATGGAGAGCGAAAGGCCCGGCGGACGTTGGCGCTCCTTTGGGCGTTTCCCTTCTCCTTCTTCTTTGGGGGGATCATGACCGAAAGCCTGTTTTTTCTGACCACTACGGCTGGACTGTACCACATTCGCAAGCATCAGTGGCGGAGGGCGTCCATCTGGGGGATCGCGGCCGCCCTGACCCGTATGCAGGGGGTCATTCTGATCGGCGCGGCTATTGCCGAACTGGTCAATTGGAAGAAGCCATTTTCTAAACAAGGAACTGAGCGGTGGAAAGTGCTGGCAGAAATTCTGAGGAAGCTGCCGCTCTTGTGTACCCCGGTGCTGGGGAGCCTGGGGTATCTGGCCCTCAACTACCATGTGACAGGGGATCCCTTTGCCTTTCTTACTATGCAGAAGCATTGGAGCCAGGGGTTCATGTGGTTTCCCAAGGTGCTGACCTATCTTTGGCGGAATGCCCTGAGCTGGTATAACCCGGTGGTTCGTTGGGAACTGTGGGTCCCGGAGGTTATTCTGTTCCCCCTGTTTGCCTGGCTTCTTTGGAAAAGCAGAAAGAAGCACAGAAGTATGTTTGTGCTCTATGCCTTCGTTTACTTTACCCTGAATTATTGCCTTTCCTGGTTGTTGAGTGCTGGTCGGTATCTTTCCTGCGGCGTACCGTTCTTCCTCTTTGGTGCGGAGGAGTTGGAGGGCCATCCTAAATGGACGGCGGCGTTGATCGTTGTTATGGGCTTTTTGCAATGCGTACTTCTGTACCGCTATTTCTGCTGGGGACAGGTCATGTAACAGGATAAGACAGAAAACGGGCGTGCCGCAGAATGATATGCCCCCTCATAGATTCACAGTGTTTTATTTCACCGTCTCTCTATGAGGGAGCATATCAGAATTGCGGCATGCCCGTTTTGCGGGTAAAGAATTAGTCCGTCTTCGCTTGGAGGGTTTGAATCAGAGAGTAAGTGACCCATACTACGGCGAAGAGCATACAGAGCCCTTCCAGAAGCTGGGCCCAGGTGATGCCGAAAAGAGTAAGGACAAGAAAATATTTTTGGCGCAGATAGGCGTGATACCCACCCAGAGAAGCCAACTCGGCACCAACAGCAGCAGGGGTATGGGCTGCAGGTCGGATACAGGCCAGGACCACCAGCAGGACCCCGCCCAGGAAAAAGTAGCGCTCATGCATGTAGGGAAGAAAGAAGGGGATCCCAAGGCTGAGGGCGGCCCCTGCCAGGGCAAGGGCCGTGTTGTCCGCCGTTTCGCGGCGGACAAAAATCAGCGCCAAAATCAGGAGCATAAAGAGAAACGCACATAAAATCGCCGCCTTGGGGACCCAGGGGGCTGATTGGGTGTGGTAGGGGAGAAGGGAAAAGACCGAAGGAGAATTGTAGTTTACGGTCTGCCAGGATACGCTGGATCCGGCCTGGTCCCAATAGACCCGCAGAATGTCTATGAGCGGCTTGCCTGCCAGAAGGGCAGGGAGCATGGTGAAAAAGAATACGGTGGGAAAAATAAAGAAATGCTGGAGCTTAACGCGCTTTGTGAACCAGAGAGCACACCAGAGGGGAATCAGGAAAATGGCCTGGAGCTTGAAAGAAAACGCCAGGGCTAAAAGGGAGAAGGATGGGACAGGGTGATCCTCCAGACCGCAGGCCAAAGCGTGGATACACAGGGCAGCCCATACGCTGTCGCACTGTCCCCAGCAGGAACCGTTCAATACCACAGTGGGAAGGAAAAGCAGCGTGCAGAAGCATAGCAGGGATGGCTTCTCTTCGTGTGTCAAGGCCTTCGCCAGCCGAAATCCGCCCCAGGCCAGCAGGACGTCAAAGAAAATAGAAAAGAGTTTGATGCCGTAAAGGTCGGGAATGGGCAGGTAAGAGAGAAGGGCAAGCATATAGAGGTAGGGCACATTGTAGTTTCCGATGGGATCCTTTATTGCGGAAAACCCGCCGTTTTGCCGGAAGTAGTCTACCCACTTGGATAGAAAGTCCTGATAGTCTAAAGTAACATGGTCCAACAGAGCGGAACGAAGAAAGAGAGCTGCCGCAATAGGGAGAAGGAGAACGAGAAGTTTCTCTCGCGGCACCCCATCAAGAAAGAGGAGGAATAAAGCAAGTCCGGCAAGGAGGACCAGACACACCCCCACAAGAAAACGGGCCGGGAGAGATCCTGATCGCAGGGAGACAATTTGCAAAAAAGTCAGGACCAAAAGAAAGAGACCGATCAGAGAAAAAAGTGTGGAGCGGGAAGATTGCCGGGACATACTTTCACCTCATTTGGCGGGAAAGGCCGCGTATAATAAAAAAATCTGGATTTCTCCAGATATTTGACCAAATTGATATTGACTTCACATTGCGTACATGGTATAATAAAACGCTTTTGTTGTATGGAGGAGTACAAGAACCCCAATTCGTTATCAGTTTACCACATGGGAAAGCTCCTGACAAGGGAGTCGGTACACAAACTGACAACGCGGCCGAGAGTTTCAAAAAGAACTCCTTCCATCGGAAATACGAAAACGAGGTGTTTGATTACATGGTCAAGGACGTCTACTTTGGCAAGACACTCCGTAAGAGCTTCGCCCGGCACCAGGAGCCCTTGGAGATGCCAAACCTTCTGGAGATCCAGAAGAACTCCTACCAGTGGTTCCTGGACAAGGGACTGCGGGAGGTGTTCCGGGACACTGCCACCATCTCGGACTTCGCCGGAAATCTGGAGCTTTCTTTCATTGATTATTCGATGGATGAGAAGCCTAAGTATTCGGTGGAGGAGTGCAAGGCCCGGGATGCCACGTATGCTGCGCCCATCAAAGTGAAGGTCCGCCTTCACAACAAGGAGACCGGGGAGATCAAAGAGCAGGAGCTCTTTATGGGCGACTTCCCCCTGATGACCAAGGCCGGTACCTTTGTGATCAATGGTGCCGAGCGTGTCATTGTCTCCCAGATCGTCCGCTCTCCTGGTATGTACTATGCCCGCACGGCTGATAAGGCGGACAACCTGACTTACGCCACTACGGTGATCCCCGGCCGGGGCGCCTGGTTGGAGTATGAGACCGATCTTTCCGACGTGTTCTGGGTCCGGATCGATAAGAACCGCAAGATCCCTGTGACCTGCTTGATCCGCGCGGTGGGTCCCCGGACTGATGCGGAGATCCTTGAGATGTTTGGGGAGGATCCCCGCATTGTTGCCACCCTTGAAAAGGATACCTGCAAAACCTATGAGGAGGCTCTGCTGGAGATCTACCGGAAGCTCCGTCCCGGTGAACCCCCTACGGTGGATTCTGCCGAGAGTCTGATCAGTGGCCTGTTTTTCGATGCCCGCCGCTACGATCTGAGCATGGTGGGACGTTATAAGTTCAATAAGAAGATGGCCATTGCCCCCCGGATTTCGGGACAGACCCTGGCTATGCCGGTGGCCGATCCTGCTACCGGCGAGATCCTGGCTGAGGCGGGGGAGACCTTGACACGCGAGAAGGCCTGGGATCTTCAGAATAAGGGTGTCAACGATGTGGTTCTGAATGTGGAGGGGAAGACTGTCAAGGTGTTCTCCAACCACATGGTGGATATGAAGAACTACGTCTCCTTTGATCCTGAGGAGTGCGACATCACTGAGCGTGTGCGCCTGACGGTTCTGGAGGATCTGATCTCCCAGGCCGGAGGTGATGAGGCGGCTTTGAAGGACCTGGTGAAGGAGCATCGGGATGATCTGGTGCCCAAGCATATCATTGTGGACGACATTATGGCCTCCATCAACTACCTCAACTGTCTGGCCAATGGTGTGGGCACTCCTGACGATATTGACCATCTGGGGAACCGCCGTCTCCGCTGCGTGGGTGAGCTGCTCCAGAATCAGTTCCGGATCGGCTTCAGCCGTATGGAGCGGGTGATCCGGGAGCGCATGACGGTTCAGGATATGGACATTGTAACGCCCCAGTCTCTCATAAATATTCGTCCTGTCACTGCTGCAATTAAGGAGTTCTTCGGTTCCAGCCCCTTGAGCCAGTTCATGGACCAGACCAACCCTCTGGCCGAGCTGACGCACAAGCGCCGCGTGTCCGCTCTGGGTCCCGGCGGCCTGAGCCGTGACCGTGCATCCTTTGACGTGCGTGATATTCACTACTCCCACTATGGCCGTCTGTGCCCCCTGGAGACACCCGAAGGCCCCAACATCGGCTTGATCTCCTACCTGGCCTCCTATGCCAAGGTGAACCGCTACGGCTTTATTGAGGCTCCCTACCGGAAGGTGGACAAGGCCACCGGTAAGCTGACCGACGAGGTGGAGTACATGACCGCCGATGTGGAGGACCAGTATATCATTGCTCCTGCCACCGAACCGGTAGACGAGAACGGTTGTCTGAAGAACGCTCGTATCACTTGCCGTCACCGCAATGAGATCGTGGACGTGGACCGCAGCCAGGTGGACTACGTGGATGTGTCCCCCAAGATGATGATGTCCATCGCGACTGCCATGATCCCGTTCCTGGAGAATGACGACGCCACCCGGGCCATGATGGGCGCCAACATGCAGCGGCAGGCTGTGCCTCTGCTCACCACCGAAGCACCTATTGTAGCGACCGGTCAGGAGCATAAGAACTGCGTGGATTCTGAGATCGTCATCCTGGCTGAGGGCGACGGTGAGGTCACACGTGTGTCTGCCGATTATATCACGGTCCGTTATGATGACGGACGTGTGGTGGACTATAAACTGACCAAGTTCATGCGTTCCAACCACACGACCTGTATCAACCAGCGGCCTATCGTCAATGTGGGGCAGCGGTTGGAGAAGGGTGACGTGCTGGTGGACGGTCCCTCTACAGACA
>JAGBDQ010000109.1 GCA_017937415.1 Oscillospiraceae bacterium | reverse complement strand
GTAGCCCCACATGGAGAAGAGCTCTCCGGTCTTGGCATCCAGGGTGACGTACCGCCGGGCAATGCCCTCTTCGGTATTCCGGGCGAAGGTGAGCCGGGCGGTGACCTGGCTCTACCCCTCCTGGGTCTCCCCGGTGGGTTCTCCATTTTCGGCAATTACCGGGATCTCGGGGGTGTATACCGAGAAGTTGGCGCCCACCAGCTCAAAGGCGTCCAGGCCCAGGGCCTTATATCCCTTCACCAGGGCCCCCAGCGCCTCCTGGGTCATGACGCCCTCTAACTTGGCCACGCCCGCCAGCTCGGCCTCGGTGAGGGTGGGGCCGGCCTCGGGGGCAAAGAGCATGGTGTCCACCGCGGCCTCATTCTTCATGTTGTCCGCGCCGGCGGCATATTGCCGGTTCAGAAGGGCCCGCAGCTCGGTGAGGTTCACCAGCTCCCCGGTGGCCGCGTCCACATAGTAGTCGTCCCGGGCCTTGGGCAGGTAGCGGAGCACCGCCATCTCCCTCTCGCTGTCCCAGACGTACTCCACATACAGCTCAAAGGGCCCGGCCAGCAGCTCCCCGGCCTTCTCCGGGGTGGTCACGGTGTCCGGGGCGGGGAGCTCCCCCACGTACTGGGACACGTCCCCCCGGCTGAAGGAGGTCACCATGCCGTCACTGAGCCGCACCCGCACCCGGAAGGTGAGGGGGGAGTCGGTATCGTTCAGAAGAATGGTGCCCCCGAAGGTGTAGGAGGCGGCGGACAGGGAATCCCGCTCACTGTCGCCGAAAAGGGCGGTCTCCCCGGCGGTAAGCACCTTGTCCAGGAAGGCCTGGGCGTAGGTCCTGGCCTGGGCCGCCGTCATGGCGGGGAACTTGGGGCCGTAGCCGGCGCCGCGGTAGACGTAGGCGGGCTCCTGGTCCCAATAGCTCATGGAGAGGACCTTGCCCTCCTCGGTGGCGTTGACGTTCAGGGTCCGGGTGTCGTCGCTCCACCGCAGGGACCAGGTGGTGCCCAGGGCGGTCTCAGAGGGCTCGCCGTAGAACTCGGTGTAGCCATCGTCCACCCCCAGAGTCCCCTTGACAGCCAGGGTCACCCTGGTCAGCCGGGCGTCGGCGGTCTCGGCGGCCAGGGCGGGGGCGGCCAGAGAGAGGGACATGCCCAGAGTCAGCAGCGCGGCAAACAGGCGGCGTGGTTTCATCGTTACATTCCTCCTTACGGAATTTGGGCATTTTGCCCAAGCTGCTATTTAGACGAGGGAGCCAAAAAATGGTTCCCTCAAAACCGGCGATGGTTTGAAAATTTTTCTTCTTTTTTTGCAAAAAAGGCCTTGACAGAATCGAACATACGTTGTACTATTATGAGGAACAGATGTTCGATATCTTTCCGTCATTTTGACCAAGCTGAAAAAAGGACACCCCGAAGGCCCGGACGGGGAAAATCAGATCCGGGGATCATAGTCCCGCTTATGGGACTGGAGATTTGGTATCCTGAGCATACCAAATCAAAGGAGGACTCAGCTATGACAACTGCTTATTATACCTTCCAGACCCGGAAAGTCAAGGTCAGCGGCGGCCCCGATCTGCTCTCCCTGGTACCTGTGGCCCACACCGAGGCCCAGGCGGCGCAAGACGACGGTAAAGTACTCGCCCCCAAGGTCTTCGGCGTTTCCATCCCCCAGGCCGGGACCCAGGAGGCCCCCAAGGCCGAGATTTTGGATTTCTCCCTGTGCCGCAAGCACATGGAGACCCGGAACGCCTGGAAGGCCCTGGCCCGGGCGGCGGAGGAAGAGGAGCAGCCCGGGGAGGAGCTTTGGGAGGAGCGCTGGGAGGCAGTTGACTGCCCGGAGAACGAAGCGCCCCAGGCCTCCCGTAAGTGGCAGGTCTCCGAGCGGCTGGAGCTCATCGCCTCCGGGGCTGTGATCCTCACCGCCCTCAGCGCCGCCGCGGCATTCCTGTCCCTGCTGTAAGCAGAGGCAAGCCGGCATTAAGTTTACATAATTATATCACTTAAAGGAGAAAAGTCCTGATTTGCACGCAGTATAATAATTAACATAATTCGGAGAAAGCAACGGGTTGAACTTGCTTGAAGGGAATGGAAAGATGATGTCTGGGGAGAAGTCGAATGTTGCCCAAATCAGAAGCTTACTGCCTCGCGATTGGAAAAAGGATGTTCTCTTTTTCGCCCTGTGCGCTGTCGTTGCCGCTTTGACGCTGCTGGAGCCCCTGATCCTTTCAAAGCTGATCGAGGGCGCCGTATCGTCCGCAGAGAACTTCCGGACTGAGCTCATTTTTCTCAGCTGCGCCGTTTTTCTGCTGCGGATTGGCCTGGGGTTTTGCAAAGATACATGGATCTTACGCGCCAGGACAAAGGCGATACAGGCAATGACAGAAAAAATGTTCGCCGACTCCTTGACCGGCACCATGGAAACGCACAAAAGGTGGGCCCCGGCCTATCTTGCTTCCCGGATTCTGGACGAGGCGACCAACCTGGACGGGATCCTGAATTGCTTTCTGATCGACAGCGGGATCAGTATCCTGATTTGTCTTGGTATTCTGCTGTTGATGGGGCTGCAAAACTGGCTCATTGCCCTTTTGACTGTTCTTTTCATTGCTGTCGATTACGTGGTAGCCTTCCGTTTACCCCTGACAAAAGTATATAAAGGGTATAGCGAGTCGCTGGCCAAGGCAAGAAGCCAGACGGTAGACGTGATAAACGGCATCACGCAAATAAAGCTGGGAAATTGTTACGGCAAAGAGCAAGGGCTTTTTTCCAAAAGAGTTTCGAAATGGACAGAGGCTACCTATCAAAAAAGCCTGTTTTCAACCTTGCAGCGGGCCACCGGAAGTATGTGCCGGCAATTCGGCTATCTGATCCTGATCGTTGTCAGCGCCGTATTGATCGCGGCTGGGCGTCTTCACTTGGGGCAGCTCACTCTATTGATCAGTGCCTACCAACTCATCTGGAGCCACGCGGTGACCGCGGAAAATATCATCCCCATGTACCGGTACGGCAAGGCGGCCTGTGACCGTATGATGGAGGTCCTGTCCGCCGAAAAAGAAGCCGGGACGGAAGGCCGGGCGGGCGAGGAAATGCGAAAGATCCAAAATGTTCAGTTCGACGGTGTGACCTTTTCCTACGACGGCGATTCTAAAGTGTTGGACAGGATGAGTTTTCAGGCGGAGCAGGGGGAGATCACCTGTCTGGCGGGGGAGAGCGGATGCGGGAAAAGCACTGCGTTCTCGCTGCTGTTGGGCTTTTACGGGCAGGATGCCGGAGCGATAAAAGTGAATGGAGTTGGGGTTTCCAAAGGGGAGCTGGTAATGCTGCGGCCGCAGATCGGGTATGTGGGGCAGAACAGTTTCCTGTTTGACCGGTCAGTGCGGGATAATATGCTCTACTATGTGGAGGACACCCCGGAAAATTTGGCACGGCTCCAGAAATACATAGACCTGTTCTCCCTGCGGGAAATGATCGAACAACTGCCTGACGGTCTGGACAGTTTTCTCGGGGATAACGCCTGCACCGTATCCGGAGGCGAGCGACAGAGGCTTTGCCTGATCCGGGAGCTGATGAAAAAGCCCGACATTCTGCTGCTGGATGAATGCACGTCACAGCTTGATACCGCTATAGAAAGCAAGGTATTTCAGGCTATCCGGAAGCTTCTGCCCGAGCTGGTGGTCATCCAGATCGCCCACAAGGAATCCGCCCTGGCCTTCAGCGATAAGATATACGTGGTTGAAAACGGGCGGGTCTGTGACCGGGGAACACATGACGAGCTCCGCTCCAGGTCGGAGCGGTACCGGTACCTGCTTCAATCGCATGACTGAATCGTGACGGCCACTTATGGCAGGCG
>JAGBDQ010000108.1 GCA_017937415.1 Oscillospiraceae bacterium | reverse complement strand
GTCCCCTTGCCCTGGTGAGGCAATATCTGCCTCTGGTGGGAGAGGCCGCAGGGGGAATGAAGCGGCGTATCACCATAGATAAGATTTATCTTGATTTTACCGCAGGCGGCCAGGATGCCGCAGGTACGGCCATGGCGTTCGGGTATGCCAACATGGCCATCGGTATGCTTTGGCCGGTTTTTGAGCAAAATTTCGTGGTAAAGGACCATTTTTTCCGGACTGACGTTGACTTTACCGCCCAAAGCCCAACCATTTACTTGAATGCCGTTTTCTCCATTCGTATCGGGCAGCTTGTCAGCTTTGCCATTCGGCTTTTGTGGCGCTTTGTTCAACTGTACCGTCAAGGGAAAAAGGATCAGAAACAAGTTCGATAGATATTTGTTTGAGTGGTTGCGTGGAAATCACTACCATGCTATAATAGTACAAATTAAAATGAAAGAGGCGGTCTTACATGGAAAACAAGGAACATCCGCTGGGTAATCTGATGGGGGCTACCATGGATAAGGTTCGGGCCATGGCCGACGTAAACGCCATTGTGGGGGATCCCATTGTGGCTGGAGAGGTCACTATTATCCCGGTTTCCCGGGTGAGCTACGGGTTTGCCTCGGGGGGCAGCGATTTTGCCAGCAAGAATCAGAAGCCTGACGCGTCCAATTCTTTTGGAGGCGGCAGCGGCGCGGGGGTAAACATTGTTCCCATCGCCTTTTTGGTGGTGCGCGGGGAGAATGTCCGCCTCCTGCCTGTTATGCCCCCGCCCGGCGGTGCGGTGGACCGGGTGGTGGATATGGTTCCCGATCTGGTGGACAAGGTCACCGATTTCGTAGAAAAGCAGCAGGCCAAGAAGGATGCTGAAAAGGATAACGAGGCATTTTAATGGATATACTGGTGTTGTCTCTTATAGGGAGGTAACGCCGGATGAGAAAAATCCTCGGTTTTGTTTTGGCCTTTTGCCTGCTGTGTCCATCCTGCCTCGCCGCTGGAGGGCCGGGAGTTTCGGCATCCTCCGCGATCCTGATGGATGCCCAAAGCGGAAGGATCCTGTATGAGAAGGACGCCTATACCCGCAGAAGCATCGCAAGCACCACCAAATTGCTGACTGCGTTGGTGGCGGTGGAATCCACCCCGGATCTGAGCCGTGTGGTAACGATTACGGCGGATCATTGGGCCGAGGGTACCTCCATGTACCTGAAGCCAGGCGAGGAAGTGACCCTGGAGGATCTTCTCTATGGATTGCTCCTTCAGTCTGGAAACGACGCTGCCCTGGCTATTGCCACAGGCTGCGCAGGCAATGTGGAAACCTTCGTGGAGTGGATGAACCAGTGGGCGGCGGATCTGGGCATGGAAAATTCCCATTTTGCCAACCCCAACGGGCTGGATGATGAGGATCACTACTCAACAGCTTACGATATGGCCTTATTGGCTCGCGCGGTTCTGGAGAACAAGACTTTAAGCAGTATTGTGGCCACCCGTTCTGCCACAAAGGCAGGCCGGAGCCTGAGCAATCATAACAAGCTGCTGTGGCAGTATGAGGGCTGTAACGGTATGAAGACCGGATACACCACCGAGGCGGGAAGGACCTTGGTTTCCAGCGCTACCCGGAACGGGCAGACTCTGATCTGTGTGACTCTGAATGCACCCAATGATTGGGCG
Source organism: Oscillospiraceae bacterium (assembly GCA_017937415.1). GTDB lineage: Bacteria > Bacillota > Clostridia > Oscillospirales > Oscillospiraceae > Vermiculatibacterium. Next base: position 3,012 of record JAGBDQ010000108.1, on the reverse strand, counting down.
GATCATAGGGCGCTCCTGGATTATGGGTTTGAGGAATGGCCCTTACGACAGCTGGTCGCAGGGGGAAAGATGCTTCGTATGCTACCTGTGACGGGGAGCCTGATCCCTCAAGTACAGATCATGACAGCCGCGGATGCCGCCTATCCTCTGTCAGCCCAAGAACAGGTGCGGGTGACGGTCACTCTGCCTGAGACGGTGTCAGCTCCTCTGTCCAAAGGGGAAGCGGCAGGTAAGATGACCTTTTTTCTGGGGGAACAGGTGATCGGGGAAACCGAACTGATCTATGGGGCAGAGATCCCGGAGAACCGCGTGGGACCTACTCTTGCGGAACGGATCCGGGAGTTCCTGTTTCAGAAGAAAGTCAACGCCTCATTGGCGGTTATGGGATATTTGGGATTATTTTGAGAGGGGCGGCCTCTGGCCGCCCTGTTTCCTTGCAATGGGGAGGGAGAAAAATGGAGGAGCGGCTTCAAAAGCTTTTCTCTGAGGCTGGGATATGTTCCCGCCGTAAGGCGGAAGAGTACATATCAGCCGGACGCGTCAAGGTGAATGGCTTGATGGCAACACTTGGGAGCAAGGCCGATCCGGAGCGGGATGAGGTGACCCTTGACGGAAAAAGCATCGCGCAGAGAGAAGAAAAAATTTGGTTGATGCTCCACAAGCCTCGCGGCTATGTGACCACTCTCTCCGATGAAAAGTCCCGTCGGACTGTCTGGGAGCTGGTAAGGGACTGCGGCTTCCGGGTGTGGCCGGTAGGCCGGTTGGATCTGGATTCCGAAGGATTGCTTCTTTTTACCAACGATGGAGAGGGGACCAACCGACTCCTCCATCCCAGCCATCAGGTGGAAAAGGAGTACCTTGTGACAGTGTGGGGCGATCTGCAGAAAGCACTTCCCATCCTTCGGGGCAGGCTGAAGCTTGATGGTGAGCTGTTGGCTCCCGCCCGGGTGGAATGTCTTCAGCAGGAAGAAAAGGGCGGAGTGCTTTCGGTGACCATTCATCAGGGAAAGAACAGGCAGGTGCGGCGCATGTGTGCTTTAGCCGGACTGGAGGTTAAGCGGCTGAAGCGGATCCGGGAAGGTGATCTTCTGCTTGGCGATTTGCCGGCAGGTAAGTGGCGCTGGCTGACCGGGGAAGAGAAGGATCGTCTGCTGCGATGAAGCCAGCCTTGCAAGATAAGAAGGAAATCTTGCAAAAAGATATTGCTTTTCTCAAGAATTACCGTTATGATAGAGTAAGCTGAATCGGCTCCTATTTTATGAAATGCCGGAGGTTTTCTATGACAAAGGATATTTTGGCGGAGATCAAAGCTTTGATGCCCACCTTTTCCAAGGGACAGCGGAGGATCGCAAATTACATCATAAATTCTTATGACAAGGCAGCTTTTATGACGGCCAATAAGCTGGGACTCAAGGTGGAGGTCAGTGAGTCCACGGTGGTTCGCTTTGCCACAGAGCTGGGCTATGAGGGGTATCCCGCCATGCAGAGGGCCCTTCAGGAGATGGTGCGGAACCGGCTTACGGCACTTCAGCGGATCGAGGTCTCCAACAATCGAATGGCCGATCAGGACATTCCGACCATGGTCATGCATGCCGATGCCGAAAATATCCGCCTGACCTTGGATGGATTGAACCGGGAGGCCTTTGAGCAGACGGTGGAGGCTATTGTTACTGCCCGTAAGGTCTATATTGTAGGTGTCCGCTCGGCCTCGGCTCTGTCGGACTTTTTGGGATTCTACTTGAATATGGCCATGGAAAATGTTGTCGTGGTCCATGTGAACTCATTCAGCGAGCTTTTTGAGCAGATCATTCACATCGGGGAGGGAGACGTTCTGGTGGGTATCAGCTTCCCCCGCTATTCCAAGCGGACGGTAAAGGGAATGCGGTACGCCAAAGACCAGGGAGCTACCACCATCGCCATCACGGACAGCGAGGCATCTCCCTTGGCGGAGTTAGCTGACCATACTCTGATGGCCCGGAGCGATATGATCTCCTTTGTGGATTCCCTTGTGGCTCCGCTTTCTCTGGTCAACGCGCTCATTATGGCGGTGAGCCGTCGGAAGGACGGAGATCTGGTGGATACATTCAACAAGCTGGAGAAGATTTGGGACGAGTATGAGGTCTATGAAAAAACCACTGAATGATGTGGTCGTGATTGGCGGAGGAGCGGCAGGCTGCATGGCTGCCCTGACTGCTGCCAGCCACGGTGCCCGCGTCATACTGTTGGAACGAAATGCCAAAATCGGCAGGAAACTCTATATCACGGGGAAGGGCCGCTGTAATGTGACCAACCAGTGTGATGTGGAGACTTGTATGGCCAATATTCCGCACAATGGACGGTTCCTTTACAGTGCCCTGTCCCAGTTCGGCCCTGCGGATACCATGACCTTTTTTGAAGGATTGGGTGTCCCGCTCAAGGTGGAGCGGGGCAACCGGGTGTTTCCCTGCTCGGACAAGGCGGCCGACATCATTGACGCGCTTTTGATGGCGCTGCGCAGGGCGAGGGTCACCTTGGTTGAGGACCGGGCTCTGTCGTTGGAGACAGCAGATAACGTGATCCTGGGAGTCAAGGGAGAGAGCGGTACTTATCCCTGTAAAGCAGTTGTTTTGGCTACCGGAGGTCTATCCTATCCGGCCACCGGCTCCACGGGGGATGGTTATGAGTTTGCCCGTCAGGCCGGACATACGATCCAGCCTTGCCGGGGGTCCCTGGTACCCTTGAGGGCAGAAGGGTGCGCCGCTATGCAGGGCCTGTCGCTCCGCAATGTGGAGCTGAAGATCACCGGAAAAAAAGGAAAGGTATTTTTCCGCGATCAGGGAGAGTTGTTGTTTACCCATTTTGGACTGTCAGGGCCTTTGGTGCTCAGTGCCAGTGCCCATATGCGGGATTTTGGAGGAGAAAATTACACGGCCTGGATCGATCTGAAGCCGGCTTTGGATATGGAGACCTTGGACCGCAGACTGGTGCGGGAGTTGACCGAAGGAGCCAACAAGGACATTTGTCATGTTATGG
>JAGBDQ010000107.1 GCA_017937415.1 Oscillospiraceae bacterium | reverse complement strand
TACACGTATATATTATGTTTCGACAAAGGACGTACCCAACCGTCGGCTGGGTATGTCCTTTTATCTACCTTCAAAAAATCTGGTAAAGGAATGGGGGAGGATACATGTCCAAGGAGTTGATCCGGTTGTCGGACTGCGTCGTGAAATTCGACGACGAGATCGTTCTCGATCATCTCAATCTCTACATCAATGATAAGGAATTCCTAACGCTCCTGGGTCCCAGCGGCTGTGGCAAGACCACCACCCTGCGGATCATAGGTGGGTTTCAGCGACCCACCTCCGGGGACGTTTTTTTTGACGGCCGACGATGCAACGATCTGCCGCCCTATAAACGGCAGGTGAACACGGTGTTCCAGAAATACGCCCTGTTCACCCACCTGAACATTTTTGAAAACGTGGCCTTTGGCCTGCGGATCGCCAAGGTGCCCGAAGCCGAGATCACCCGCCGGGTGGAGGAGGCCCTGGAGCTGGTAAACCTGCCCGGCTACGGCAAACGGAGCGTCAGCTCCCTCTCGGGCGGCCAGCAGCAGCGGGTGGCCATTGCCCGGGCCATCGTGAACCGGCCGCAAGTGCTTCTCCTTGACGAGCCTCTGGCTGCCTTGGACCTGAAGCTCCGGAAGGATATGCAGGTGGAGCTCAAGCGCATCCAGCGGGAGGTGGGCATCACCTTCGTCTACGTGACCCACGACCAGGAGGAGGCCCTGACCATGTCGGACACGGTGGTGGTCATGGACAAGGGCAACATCCAGCAGATCGGCACCCCCGAGGATATTTACAACGAGCCCAAGAACGCCTTTGTGGCCGACTTCATCGGAGAGAGCAACATCATCGACGGTTTCATGCCCCAGGACAAGGTAGTGCGGATGTACGGCAAGAAGTTCCCCTGCCTGGACGCCGGCTTCGCCCCCAACGAACCGGTGGATGTGGTCATCCGGCCCGAGGACATCGACATCGTCGCCCCCGAGGAGGGCCAGCTCACCGGAACCGTCACCGAGGTCACCTTCAAGGGGATGCACTACGACATCATCGTGGACTTCAACGGCTTCAAGTGGCTCATTCAGACCACCGACTATTCCCCCGAAGGGGCACGGATCGGGGTGAAAATCGACCCGGACGGCTTCCACATCATGAAGAAGAGCCAATACTCCGGCATGTTCGGGGATTACAGCTCCTACTCCGCTGAATATGACGAACTCAACGAGGATGCGGAAACGGAGGCCGACGATGAATAGGACGAAGGCCTTCACCATCCCCTATGTGATCTGGATGGCCCTTTTTGTGGTGGCTCCCATCATTATGATCGTGGTCTACGCCTTTTCCGGCGCCGACGGCGGCTTTACCCTGGCAAACTTTGCCTCCATGGGCGACTATACCGTGGTCTTTGTCCGGTCCTTCCGCCTGGCCCTCATCGCCACCGTCATCTGCCTGCTCATCGGCTACCCCGTGGCCTATCTGCTCAGCCGGGAGGGGCAGCGTTTCCAGCGGCTGGCCACCGTGCTCATCATGCTCCCCATGTGGATGAACTTTCTTCTGCGGACCTACGCCTGGATGGCCATTTTAGAGAACAACGGACTCATCAACCAGTTCCTGGGGCTTTTCGGCCTGGGGCCCTTCAAGCTCATCGACACCCAAGGGGCGGTGGTGCTGGGCATGGTCTATAACTACCTGCCCTTTATGATCCTGCCCATCTACTCGGTCATCATCAAGCTGGACCACTCCCTGCTGGAGGCAGCCAACGATCTGGGGGCCAACAGCGTGGTGACCTTCCTGCGGGTCATTCTGCCCCTGTCCCTGCCGGGGGTGCTCTCGGGTATCACCATGGTCTTTGTTCCCAGCGTTTCCACCTTCGCCATCAGCACCATGCTGGGCGGCGGCACCGAGCTGCTGTTGGGCGACCTCATTGAGCAGCAGTTCCTGGGCGGGGCATACAATCCCCAGCTGGGCGCCGCCATCGCCATGGTGATGATGGTCATTGTGGTCCTTTGCATGTGGGTGATGAACCGCTTCGGCGAGGGCGAGGAACAGGCGGTGGTCCTATGAAAAAGAACTCCGCCCTCAGCCGTTTTTTCACCTTTCTGGTCTTTCTGTTCCTCTACGCCCCCATCATCCTGCTCATCGTCTTTTCCTTCAACCAGAATAACAGCAACGTGGTATGGGGCGGCTTCTCCCTGAACTGGTACCGGGAGCTCTTCCAAAACCGGATCATTATGCGAAGCCTCTACACCACCCTTTTGGTATCCCTCATCGCCACGGTGGTGGCCACCATCGCCGGCACCTTTGCCGCCATCGGTTTCTACGGCCTGCGGCGGCGTGCCCGGGGGGTGCTCACCACGGTAAACAACATCCCCATGATGAACGCCGACATTGTCACCGGCGTGGCCATGTGCCTGTTCTTCGTGGCCTTCTTTGCCGGCTGGAAGGACTTTGCCGCCTGGTTCAACTCGGTCCAGGGCTTTATTACCCTGCCCACCCGGCTCACCCTGGGCTTCCCCACCCTGCTCATCGCCCACATCACCTTCAATATTCCCTATGTGCTGCTGTCGGTGAGCCCCAAGCTGCGGCAGCTGGATAAAAACCTCGTCGACGCGGCTCAGGACCTGGGTTGCACCTGGTTTCAGGCCTTCTGGAAGGTGATCCTCCCCGAGATCAAGCCGGGCATCGTGTCGGGGGCCCTTACCGCCTTTACCATGAGCATCGACGATTTCATCATCAGCTACTTTACCGCCGGGTCCTCCTCCTCCACCCTGGCCATGACCATCTACGGCATGACCAAGAAGCGGGTGAGCCCCGAGATCAACGCCATCTCCACCCTGCTCTTTGTGTCGGTGCTTTTCCTGCTGGCCGTCATCAACATCCGGGAGGCCCATATGGAAAAAGTGGCCCAGCGGCAGCAAAAGTTCCCCTCCCCTTCCCAGCCGGAGGGGCATACCCCCGCGCCCAAAAAGGTCTCCCCCGTCCTCAGCAGATTGGGCCGGGCTGGGGCTGTGGTGGTCTGCGCCGCGCTTCTCCTTACCGCCGGTGTGGGCGCCTTTTACAACACCCAGCGGCCTGTGGTGAATGTGTGCTCCTGGGGAGAGTACATCGACGAAGATCTGATCACCCAGTTTGAGGAAGAGACCGGCATCACAGTGAATTACCAGACCGCCGAAAGCAACGAGGCCCTCTATTCCCTGTTGAAAAGCGGCGCCGGCGATTATGACGTGATCGTCCCCTCGGACTATATGATCTCCCAGCTCATGGAGGAGGGGATGCTGGAGAAGCTGGACTATGACCAGATCCCCAACTTCTCCCTCATTGACGACCGGTTCAAGTTCCTGCCCTATGATCCCGCCAACGAATATACCGTTCCCTACACCTGGGGCACGGTGGGCATCATTTACAACACCACTATGGTGGAGGAGCCCATCACAAGCTGGAGCGCCATGTTTGACGACCGGTATGCCGGGGAAGTCCTCATGTTCCGAAACTCCCGGGACGCCATGGCCACCGCCCTTCTGTACCTGGGCTATGACCTGAATACCACCGATGAAGCCCAGCTCCGTCAGGCTGCCGACCTGATCGCCGACGCCAAGAGCCGCGGCGTGTACCAGGCCTTCGTCATGGACGAGATCTTCCTGAAAATGGAAGGCGGGAACGCCGCCATCGGCGCCTACTACGCCGGAGATTACCTCACCGCCGTGGAAAACAACCCTGATCTGGCCTTTGTGATCCCGGAGGAGGGCTCCAACTGGTTCGTGGACGCCATGTGCGTGCTGAAGGACGCCCCCCACTACAACGAGGCCATGGCCTGGATCAATTTCATCGCTTCCACCGAGGCCAACCTTGCCAATATGGACTTCATCTGGTACGCCTCCCCCAACCGGGAGGCCCTGGAGCAGTATCCCGCCTACTATGAGGCCCTTTACGGTGAGGAATTGGACCAGGAGACCTTTGACATCATCGCCGCCCCAGCCGAAGTTCTGGAGCGGTGTCAGTCTTACGTTTCCCTGCCCAAGGAGACCCGGCAGCTCTACAATGAGCTGTGGATCAGGCTGGGGATCCAATAAAGCCATACACATTTTCGGGGAGCGGCCCTTCTTGGGCCTCTCCCCGTTTCGCTCCTCCGGCATTTCTGTTTTTCTTGCAATTTCAGCCAAAATGGGGTACACTATG
>JAGBDQ010000106.1 GCA_017937415.1 Oscillospiraceae bacterium | reverse complement strand
TATGAGACAGAAGCACGGGATACCAAGCTTGGTCCTGAGGAGATCACCCGGGATATTCCCAATGTGGGCGAGGACGCGCTGAAGGATCTGGATGAGCGTGGTATCATCCGGGTGGGCGCCGAGGTTCGCCCCGGCGACATCCTGGTGGGCAAGGTTACCCCCAAGGGTGAGACGGATCTGACTGCTGAGGAGCGGCTCCTGCGGGCTATCTTTGGCGAAAAAGCCCGTGAAGTACGGGATACTTCCCTGAAAGTCCCTCACGGTGAGAGCGGCATTGTTGTAAATGTAGATGTCTTTACACGGGAGAACGGGGACGAGATGAATCCCGGCGTTAACATGACGGTCCGGATCTACATTGCCCAGAAGCGTAAGATCTCGGTGGGCGATAAGATGGCCGGCCGCCACGGCAACAAGGGTGTGGTTTCCCGGATCCTGCCCCAGGAGGATATGCCTTTCCTGCCTGATGGTACTCCTCTGGACATTGTACTGAATCCTCTGGGCGTGCCCTCCCGTATGAACATCGGCCAGGTGCTGGAGGTCCACCTTGGTTACGCCGCCAAGACCCTTGGATGGCGTGTGGCCACCCCCATCTTCAACGGCGCCAACGAGCAAGACATTCAGGAGCTGTTGAAGCAGGCCGGTCTGTCTGAGGATGGCAAGAGCGATATGTACGATGGCCGTACCGGCGAGAAGTTTGATAACCGGGTCACGACAGGCTATGTGTACTTCCTCAAGCTTCACCATCTGGTGGACGATAAGATCCATGCCCGCTCTACCGGCCCCTACTCGCTGGTGACTCAGCAGCCCCTGGGCGGTAAGGCTCAGTTCGGCGGTCAGCGGTTCGGCGAGATGGAAATGTGGGCTCTGGAGGCTTACGGCGCCGCCTATACCCTCCGTGAGATGCTTACCGTCAAGTCGGACGATGTCACTGGCCGTGTCAAGACCTATGAGGCGATCGTCAAGGGTCACAACGTACCCTCTCCCGGCGTGCCCGAGGCCTTTAAGGTGCTGGTCAAGGAGCTTCAGGCACTCTGCCTGGATGTGCAGATCCTGGATCGGGACGGCAGTATTATTGAACTCAAAGAAGACGACGAAGACACCTATCCCCCCGATCGTGTCCGTGAGGATGACGATTTCTATCAGTACCGCGATGAAAATGAATTCTCTTCGGCAGGATACACCCTCAAGGAGTCCAGTGATGACGATGACCTGGTGCTGGGCGATGAGGACGATTTTGACGATGATGACGAGGGCGACGACGGTCTGCTGGATTTTGGCGACGAGCCCGAGGACAATGAATAAGGAAGGGAGGACAACATAATGAATAACGAATTTGACGCGATCCGAATTGGAATGGCCTCCCCGGAGCAGATTTTGGAATGGTCCCATGGCGAGGTGAAGAAGCCCGAGACCATCAATTACCGCACCCTGAAGCCGGAACGGGACGGCCTGTTCTGCGAGAAGATCTTTGGACCTACCAAGGACTGGGAGTGTCACTGCGGCAAGTATAAGAAGATCCGTTATAAGGGCAAGGTCTGTGACCGCTGCGGCGTGGAGGTCACCCGGGCTAAGGTCCGCCGTGAGAGAATGGGCCACATCACATTGGCTGCTCCCGTGAGTCATATCTGGTACTTCAAGGGTATTCCCTCCCGGATGTGCCTTCTGCTGGATGTGAGCCCCCGGATCCTGGAGAAAGTGCTCTACTTCGCTGCTTATATCGTGATCGACCCCGGCTATACTCCCTTGAGCAAGAACCAGATCCTGACCGAAAAGGAATATCAGGATATGCGGGAGAAGTATGAGGATGACTTTGAGGCCGGTATGGGTGCTGAGGCTGTGAAGAAGCTTCTGCAGCAGATCGACTTGGAGGAGCTGTCGGCTTCTCTCCGCGAGGAGCTGAAGAAGTCCAATGGACAGAAGAAGGCCCGCATTGTTAAGCGCCTTGAGGTGGTGGACGCTTTCCGCGTTTCGGGCAACAAGCCTGAGTGGATGATCATTGATGTTCTGCCTGTGATCCCTCCTGAGATCCGTCCTATGGTCCAACTGGATGGCGGCCGATTTGCCACATCTGATCTGAACGATCTTTACCGCCGGGTCATCAACCGGAACAACCGGCTGAAACGGCTGATCCAGCTCAACGCTCCCGATATTATTGTCCGCAACGAAAAGAGAATGCTGCAAGAGGCTGTGGACTCCCTTATCGATAACGGCCGCCGGGGCCGGGCGGTAGTGGGGGCGAACAACCGGGCGCTTAAGTCTTTGAGCGATATGCTTAAGGGCAAGCAGGGGCGGTTCCGTCAGAACCTGCTGGGAAAGCGTGTGGACTACTCGGGCCGTAGTGTTATCGTGGTGGGTCCCGAACTGAAGATCTATCAGTGCGGTCTGCCCAAGGAGATGGCGATCGAGCTCTTCCGTCCTTTCGTTATGAAAAAGTTGGTGGAGGATGGCGCTGCCAACAATATTAAGTCTGCCAAGAAGATGGTGGATAAGGGCAATCCTAAGGTTTGGGATGCCTTGGAGTTTGTTATCAAAGATCACCCCGTTATGCTGAACCGTGCGCCTACTCTGCACCGTCTGGGTATTCAGGCCTTTGAGCCTGTCCTGGTGGAGGGCCGGGCCATCAAGTTGCATCCCCTGGTGTGTACCGCCTTCAACGCCGACTTTGACGGTGACCAGATGGCTGTTCACGTACCTCTGTCTGCCGAGGCGCAGACTGAGGCGCGGGTGCTCATGCTTTCGGCCAACAACCTTCTGCGGCCTCAAGACGGCGGTCCTGTTACTGTTCCTACTCAGGATATGGTGTTGGGCTCCTACTATCTGACCTATGTACGCTATCCTGAGCACAGCGAGGAGGAGACCTTTGAGGACTGCGAAGCTGTGAAGGCTGCGCTGAAAAAAGGAACCATTACCGAGGACAGCATGATCTGGGTGAAGAATCCCAATGCGCTGGATGATATTCCCACTTACGCGGGTTTGGCGGCTGCTGTCAATAACGGTGAATTGCCGCCGGAGATCCTGCGTTCCTTCTCCAGTGACAATGAGGCCCGCCTTGCTTATGACGAGGGGGCGCTGGATCTGCATACCCCCATTATGGTCCGCCGCTTTGCAACGGTTGACGGGGTGGAGAAGCAAAAAATGGTTCGTACCACCGTGGGCAGGCTTATCTTCAATGATGGGATCCCCCAGGATCTTGGCTTCGTGGACCGCAATGATCCCGATGGTATGTTTGAGCCTGAAATCAACTTTGTTGTTGGTAAGAAGCAGCTTGGCCCCATCATCGATAAGTGTATTAATAAGCACGGCTTTACGGTGTCGGCCGGCGTGCTGGATACCATTAAGGCCAAGGGGTACCACTACTCCACCATCGGCTCTCTGACCATCTCCATCTACGACATGTCGATTCCCAAGCAGAAAAACGAATTGATTGCCGAGACCGAGAAGGAGGTTGTCAAGATCGAGCACCAGTACCGCCGTGGCTTCATCACCAACGATGAACGCTACCGTCTGGTAGTGCAGGCTTGGGAAAAGACCACCAAAGATGTGGCCGACGCCATGATGAAGGGTATGGATCGCTACAACCCCATTTGGATGATGGCCGACTCTGGCGCCCGTGGTTCTACCGCCCAGATCCGTCAGCTGGCCGCTATGCGTGGTCTGATGTCCGACACGAACGGCCGTACCATCGAGATCCCCATCAAGACCAATTTCCGGGAAGGTCTTTCGGTTTTGGAATACTTTATCTCGGCCAGAGGCGCCCGTAAGGGTGGTGCCGATACCGCTCTGCGTACCGCTGACTCTGGTTACCTGACCCGCCGTCTGGTGGATGTTTCCCAGGAGGTTATCGTTCGCGAGCATGACTGTGGTACCCATGATGGAATCATGGTGGGGGAGATCAGCGAGAACGGACAGATCATTGAGACTTTTGGCGAACGGCTCAATGGCCGGTATCCTGTGGAGGATGTTGTGGATCCCAAAACTGGTGAGGTTTTGGTGGACAATAACACCATGATGACGGCCGCTACCGCTGATCTGCTGGAGGCCCACGGCATTCATCAGGTCAAGATCCGTTCGGTGCTGACCTGTGAGTCCCATACGGGTATTTGTACCAAATGCTACGGTATCAACCTGGCTATCGGTGAGCCTGTTGGACCTGGTGAGGCGGTGGGTATCATCGCTGCTCAGTCCATCGGTGAGCCTGGCACCCAGTTGACCATGCGGACGTTCCACTCCGGCGGCGTGGCCGGCGGTGAGTCTGGCGCAGGCGATATTACCCAGGGCCTTCCCCGTGTTGAGGAGCTCTTTGAGTCCCGTCGGCCCAAGAGAATGGCCCAGTTGGCCGAGATCTCTGGTACTGTTACCGTGGAGGAGGCCAAGAAGGGCGGCAGCGTTTACGATGTTACCATTGTGGCCGACGACGGTGAAACCGTCACTTATGCGCTGCCTCACTCGGCCGGCGTTAAAGTCAAGACCGGGGATAAGGTGGAGAAGGGCGCTGCCCTTAGCAGTGGTGCACTCTATCCGCAGGATGTCCTTCGGATTCGCGGTATCCATGCCGTGTACGACTATCTGATCCAGGAAGTCCAGAAGCCGTACCGTCAGCAGGGCGTTGATATTAACGATAAGCATATTGAGGTCATTGCCCGTCAGATGATGCGGAAGGTCCGTGTGGAGGAGGCAGGCGATTCTGATCTGCTGTCCGGTTCCACAGTGGAGTTGGTGGATTATCTGGATGCCAGAGCGGAGGTCCAGGCCCGGATCGATGCCGGCGAGAAGCGGGAAGATGGCTTGGAGCTGATGCTTCCTGTGGCCACCAGACTGCTGCTGGGCATCACCAAGGCCTCTCTGGCCACTGAGTCCTTCCTGTCGGCCGCCTCCTTCCAGGAGACAACCAAGGTCCTGACCGAGGCCGCTATCAAGGGTAAGGTGGATCACCTCTTGGGCCTGAAGGAGAATGTGATCATCGGTAAACTGATCCCGGCGGGTTCCGGCTTGGAGCAGTACCGGTCTTATGATAAGAACGAGGATCCCGTGATAGCCTCCGAGGAGGATATGGCTCCTCAGTACGCCTCGGTTTCTGCTATGCCCGATTTTGGAATTTCGGATGATCCTTCTGATGAGAACTGAACCCTGGTTAAAGTAACCGATTTGTAACTGAAAACAGGCTGTGAGCTGTGCTCACAGCCTGTTTTTTACAATTTTCTTCAAAAATCTATAAATGTTCCTTTCTCTGACAAAATTCATTGACAAAATGGGACAAAAAATGTTACAATCTGATTAATGAGTTGATGTTCCGACTGACAGTGATGGGAAAGGATTCGAGATTATGCAAAAGAAAAAAAGAGTTTTTCGTTTTTCTTTGATGATTGTTTGTTTTGTACTTATACTGGCCGGAACGGCCTCTGCCGCCGCAGTGGGGGAGGGAACAGTAAATGTGGAGGCCCTTCGTCTTCGGGCTGAGCCCAATACCAGTTCCGCCATTCTGAGCACAGTTTACCAGGGAGAGCACGTCGTGGTGCTGCAAAAAGTTGATGACTGGTATAAAGTAAGCTATAAAGATATGGAAGGATATATGTTCGGGGAATATTTGGATATTGCCACCACCGTGGAGACCAATTTGGGGTATGGTAGGGTTTATGATGTGGACAGCAGTTTGAATGTTCGTGCCGATGCGGGGACAAATAGCCGTAAAGTGGGCTCACTTGACAAGGACGCAGTGGTAGAGATTACGGGGATCAAAGACGGCTGGTATCACATTGTTGCCGGAGACCTTTCCGGTTATGTTTCAGGAGATTATCTGGAGCTGTGCGCGGCTCCTGAGAATGGGGCCGCAGATGCTTCAGAAATTCCTGCCGAAAAGGAAAATGGGAGCGGTAATGAGACGGCAGACGAGATTATTGCCTATGCCAAAGAGTTTTTAGGCGTCCCTTACGTATATGGAGCAAGCGGGCCGGACAGCTTTGACTGCTCGGGTTTTACCAAATATGTGTATGCCCACTTTGGCTACGAGCTTAACCGCAGCGCAAGCGGACAACTGGACAACGGCAGGGAAGTATCCCTGAACGAGATCCAGCCCGGAGATTTGGTTTTCTTTATTTATGACGGGGCTACCACCAGAGCCTCTCACGTGGGGATCTATATTGGTAACGATGAGTTTATCCATGCCTCCACAGGCAGCAAGTATTCGGTGGTGATCAGCCAGCTGTTGGGCGGAAGCTACAAGCGAGAGATCGTGGGCGTTCGCCGGATCATCTGACGAACAACCTGAACTTCTATATTATTTCCTTCAAAAAGCGGGCTGGACCTTCCAATTTGGAAGGTCCGGTCTGTTTTTTGCGGAAGTATTCAAAGCCCAGGAGAGCAGGGACATTAAGGAAACCTTTATGCTTTTTGGGGTGGACAAAACAACAACTCGTGGTATAATATGCTTGTGGTGTACTATATACCAGGATAAAGTTGACCTGTGAAAACCCGTTTCATCCAAGTTATGAATGTGCGTGGACGGCCCGAAACATATACAGGGCTGGTTTTTTAAGAAATCCCTGGAGGTGTCACTGTGGCGGAACAAACCAATAACCGGCCCCGGCGTCGGAAAAAAAGTAAAAAGGCAAAACGGATCATTGGCAGGATCTTCAAGACGATTGGGACCCTGCTGCTGATCGGGATCATTACATGCTCTTTTCTGGCCTGCTTTGCGGCAGTCTATATCCAACAGGTGATCATTCCGCAAGTACATTTTGAATTGGCGGACTACCCAACGGATTTATCCAGCATCATCTACTATACGGATCCGGATACCGGGGAAGTGCTGGAGTACGAGACCCTGAGCGGAGATCAGGACCGTGTTTGGGTGTCCTATGACAACTTGCCGAAAAATCTGATCCATGCTGCAGTCTCCATTGAGGATCGCCGCTATTATGAGCACAACGGTGTGGACTGGCTCAGCACGGCCAAGGGTGTTTTCAATTTTTTCACCGGCGGGAAGATCCGCGGCGGATCCACCATCACCCAGCAGATGATCAAAAACTCTACCCAGCGGGATGAGGTAACGGTAAAAAGAAAGATCATTGAGATATTTACCGCTTTGGATGTGGACAAGAAATATGATAAGGAGCAGATACTGGAGCAGTATTTGAATCGAATCTACTTTGGCCGGAGGTGTTATGGCGTCTATACAGCGGCCTATAAGTATTTCGGAAAGAATGTCAGTGATCTCACTTTGGCCGAATGTGCCAGCCTCATCAGTATCACCAACAACCCGTCTCTGTATGATCCTTACACGCATCCGGAAAACAACGCTGAGCGCCGGGGGTATGTGCTGGATGGTATGGTGCGGGATGGCTATATCTCCCAGGAGGAATGCGACGCCGCAAAAGCGGAAGTGATCGATTTCCATCAGGGCAGCAGCAGCAATCAAAACAGTCCCCTTTACACATGGTACACTGAACAGGTCATTACCGATGTGATCCGCAGTCTGATGGACGAATACGGATACACGGAGGAGGTTGCGAAACAAATCGTGTATTCGGGCGGTTTGAAAATTTATTCCTGCGTGGATGTGAATGTGCAGGCTGTGGTGAATGAAGTTTATTCCAATGTGGAGAATCTGCCATATACTTCCAAGACCGGCCAACAGCTTCAGTCAGCCATTACGGTGATCGACGAAAAAGGTAATGTGGTGGCTTTGGCCGGGAAGCTGGGGGAAAAAACCGTAAAGGATACCCGTGGATTTAATATGGCGACTGCAGCGCAGCGGCAGCCCGGATCCTCTATTAAACCTATTGCCGTCTATGCGCCGGCCATTGAGATGGGGCTTATTACCCCTTATTCGGTTTTTGAAGACGGCCCTGACCGATTGCTGAACGATAACCCTTGGCCGTCCAATCAGAACCGGCGTTATCGGGGACAGATGACGGTGGCCTCCGCTGTTGCCAATTCCACCAATACGGTTGCGGTTCGGATCTTGGAGCAGGTGACGCCGGCGGCTTCTTTTGAGTATCTCGTAGAAAAATTCGGCGTGGACGAGGACCATCTGGTCTGGCAGAAGACCATTAACGGCAAGGAGTATTCTGATTTGGGCGCTTCACAGCTGGCTCTGGGAGGCCTGACAAACGGGGTCACTACCCTTGACATGGCAAGTGCCTATTCGGTGTTTCCCCGCAACGGCATTTATATTGAGCCCCGGACATTCTCCCGGGTGGAGGACTCCAACGGCAAGGTGATCCTGTCTAATGATACCGAAGGAGAAGCGGTGCTGAAAGAGAGTACCGTTTACTATATGAATTCTCTGCTCCACGGTGTTATGACCGGGGGAGGAACCGGCGTATCCTATGGTTTCTCTGGTATGACGCTTGCCGGAAAAACCGGAACCACAACGGCGGATAATGACCGCTGGTTCGTAGGCTATTCACCCTACTATACCGCCGCCGTTTGGGTGGGATATTCGACACCGGAAACGGTTAAAGTTTCGGGAGGAAATCCCGCGGGCAAGATGTGGAACCTGGTGATGAGCCGGATCCATGAAGGCTTACCGGACAAAGATTTCCCCCAGGCGGACGGCCTGGTGACGGTGGAGTATTGCCTGGACACTGGATTGCTGGCCAATGATGCCTGCCGGGCGGATGTTCGTGGAAATCGAACTGCAATGGGCAAATTTTTCCCGGAGGACGTGCCCACAGATTACTGTGAGGCCCATAAGATGGTTTCTGTCTGCACCGGAGATCCCATTCTGAATGAAGATGGCGATATTATCCAATACCATTTGGCCGGGGAGTTCTGCCCGGATTCCGAGGTTGATGAGGAAGGGAATGACCTCCCAGGACGGATCGATATGGCGGTGCTGGACATGGAACGGACTACCGCTGGCGAGAACGTAGTATTGGAGGACGATATATACTTCCTGAAGAATCTGGAGGCGATGGGTACCTGTACGGTCCATACTGAACCCATTGTGATCCCGCCTGAACCGTATGATCCATCCATCTTCAATATTGAATATCCAAATACCTGGCCGACACCGGAACAGGACCCTAATTTTAATCCGGCCGATCCCACTACCTGGCCAAATGCAACGCCTCCCGTTATTCCGTCTCAGGATCCGGAAGCTACCCCGTCGGTGGACCCCTGGAATCCTCCGATCCCCTCGGTAAGCGAGACACCAGTGCCTGAGGAGAACGACCAGCCCGCACCGGTGGAGACGGTAGAACCGGTAGAATCTCCTCCGGTTGAGGTCCCGCCTGAAGGCAGTTGGGGATGAGAGAAATACGCAAGAGAACGAGTGCACCTTCGTGTACTCGTTCTCTTTGTCATTACGACCAAAAAAGCGGCTATACCAGACGTGAAATTATCTACTGTGACCTATTGCGATCAGAGGTCAGCTGTGATAAAATGTATTGTAGTACAGAGACAGATGTTTTTCTGGTGAGGACGGAAGGGGCTGATGGACCATGGAGCAAGGGCAACGGTTCTTCATTGTTGATGCGGGTGTTTTGCCTGAGGTCTTTCTCAAAGTGAGTGAGGCAAAGCGTATGCTGGAGGCGGGAGAGGCCAATACGGTCAATGAGGCGACCCAAAAAGTGGGGATCAGCCGCAGTGCTTTCTATAAATATAAGGACTCTATCCGTCCTTTTCAGGACATGGCCCAGGGAAGGATCATCAATTTCCAACTTCTCCTGAAAGATGAACCGGGAGTTTTGTCTGTGATCCTCAACGATTTTGCCAGTCATGGAGCCAATATTCTGACCATTAACCAGAGTATTCCCGGCGGAGGGATCGCCATTGTTCACATTGGCGCGGAGACCTCTCAGCTTGGGGCCTCTTTGGAGGAGTTTCTGCAGCAGCTCGGATTGGAGCGGGGCGTGGTCCGCTGTGAGGTGCTGGCAGGATAATTGGGGAAAGGAGAGAACAGTATGGCCGGTGTAGCGATTTTGGGGTTTGGAGTGGTAGGTTCCGGAGTGGCGGAAGTCCTTCGGGGCAATGGAAACCATATTGGTCAAAAGCTCCACTCAAATCTGGAGTTAAAATATATTTTAGATGTGAAGGATTTTCCGGACAGCCCTTTCGGCGATCTGGTAATCCATGATTTTTCCGTGATCGAGGCCGACCCAAATGTGGAGGTAGTTGTAGAAACCATCGGAGGGATCGGGGTGGCCCGGGACTTTACCCAACGGGCTCTGAAAGCCGGAAAAAGTGTGGTGACCTCCAATAAGGAGCTGGTGGCTACCTATGGGTACGAGCTGATGGACCTGGCTCGTGAAAACGGAGTTAGCTATCTGTATGAAGCGAGCGTGGGGGGAGGGATTCCCATTATCCACCCGCTGAAGCAGTGTTTGGCAGCCAACAAGATCACTGAGATCCGGGGGATTTTGAACGGAACTACGAACTATATCCTGACCCGTATGATCCGCTCGGGGCTTTCTTTTCAGGACGCCTTGACCGAGGCCCAGGAGAAGGGATACGCTGAGGCAGATCCTACCGCAGATGTGGAGGGACATGATGCCTGCAGAAAAATCTGTATTTTAGCCTCTCTTGCCTTTGGAAGGCATATTGTTCCTGGCCAGGTCCCCACGGAAGGGATCACCAAAGTAACCCTGAACGATGTAGCTTATGCGGAGCGTGTGGGCTATCAGATCAAACTGCTTGGCCGGGCGGTCCAAGAGCCCGAGGGAAAGCTTCAGGCCTATGTGGCCCCCCACCTGATCCCGACGGCTGATCCTCTCTCCGGTGTGGAGGGGGTTTTTAACGCCATCACGGTAAAGGGGAACGCCATTGGCGATGTTATGTTTTACGGCCAGGGGGCAGGGAAGCTTCCCACAGCTTCGGCTGTGGTATCCGATGTGATGGAGGCGGTGAACCGCAAAAATGCCGCCAAGTATTTGGATTGGGGCCCCGGAGGGGAGGACCTGATCTCTCGGGAAGATCAGCCCTGTCCCTGGTATGTACGGGTGGCTGTTGGCGAGGGCGCTCTTGCATCTGCCATCGAGGGAATTCGGATCATAAAGTCAGACAGGGCTGAAAAAGAGGAGAGTGCAGGTCTGACAGGTCCGCTTACGGCAGAAATGTTGAAAAAGTGCCTGTCCCCCCTGGGATTGCAGGCTGCTTTCCGTGTGCTGGAGGACTGACAGCAGAGGAGTGCCCAACATAAAATAGAGTAGAACCGACAAGGGGGTACTTGTTCCAATGGGACTTATTGTTCAGAAATTTGGCGGGTCCTCAGTTGCGGATGCGGATCGTATCCGCAACGTGGCCCGAATTATAACTGAGACTTATCGAAGAGGTCATCAGGTGGTGGTGGTCCTGTCCGCCCAGGGAGATACCACCGATGACCTGATCGCAAAGGCAGCCGAGATCAATCCCCATGGCTCAAAGCGTGAGATGGATATGCTTCTTTCTACCGGGGAGCAGGTCTCCTGCGCTCTCTGCGCCATGGCCATCGAGGCCATGGGATACCCTGTGATCTCCCTTTCAGGGCGGCAGGCAGGAATACAGACCAACGTCACCTATGGCAATGCCCGGATCGACCGGGTAAACACCGAGCGGCTCCAGAATGAACTGGATAAGCGCAGTATCGTGATCGTGACCGGGTTTCAGGGGTATAACAAGTATGGTGATGTGACCACTCTGGGCCGGGGCGGATCGGACACTTCGGCAGTGGCCCTGGCGGCCAGCCTGCATGCCGACCTGTGTCAGATCTATACTGATGTGGACGGCATTTATACGGCTGATCCCAGGCTGATCCCAGAGGCCAGAAAGTTAGAGGAGATCACATACGATGAGATGCTGGAGCTTGCCACCCTGGGAGCCCAAGTGCTCCACAACCGTTCGGTAGAGATGGCAAAGAGATACAATGTAAATCTGGAGGTGCTTTCCAGCTTTACGGGTAATGTGGGGACCAAGGTAAAGGAGGTTGTAAAGAAAGTGGAAAAGTCACACATCAGCGGCGTGGCAAAGGACAAGGACATTGCGCGGCTTGCTCTGGTTGGTCTGGAAGATGAGCCGGGTATTGCTTTTAGGGTTTTCTCGCTTCTTGCAAAGGAAAAGGTCAACGTGGATATTATTTTGCAGTCCATCGGGCGGGAAAATACCAAGGACATCAGCTTTACCGTGGCGAAGGGGGATCTGGAGACAGCTACCCGTGTTCTGACCGAAAATCGTGATTACATCGGTTTTGACCGCATTGACATCAATGATAATATTGCCAAGGTTTCCATCGTAGGGGCTGGTATGATCCATAACCCTGGTGTGGCGGCAGGAATGTTCGAGGCGCTTTTTAACGCGGGGATCAACATTCATATGATCTCCACCAGCGAAATAAAGGTTTCGGTGCTGGTGGATCTGTCTGATGCGGACCGGGCGGTCAAGGTG
>JAGBDQ010000105.1 GCA_017937415.1 Oscillospiraceae bacterium | reverse complement strand
AGGGCCACCTTCTCCTGGTCCCCCGTGACCATATCCTTCAGGGACACCACCCCGGACGCCGCCTCGTCCTCACCCAAAAAAGCCACATAGGGCACGCCGATCCTGTCGGCGTAGTTCATCTTGGCCTTGAACTTTTTGGGCTCGGTGTAGAGCTGGGCCCGCACCCCGGCCCCCCGGCAGGAGGTGGCGAAGCTGATGGCGGGGGAGAGGTCCCCGGTCATGGGGAGCACCAGCACGTCGCAGGGAGCGGCGGGCAGATCCTCGTTCAGCATGCCCTGCTCCTGCAAAACATAGAAAAGCCGGGTCAATCCAATGGCGATTCCCACGCCGGGGAGTTGTTTTTCGGTATAATATTCCGCAAGGTTATCATACCGCCCCCCCGAGCAGATGGCGCCGATCTCGGGGTGGTCCAGCATGAAGGTCTCGTACACCGTGCCGGTGTAGTAGTCCAGCCCCCGGGCGATGGTCAGGTCCACCGCGAAATTCTCCTGGGGGACCCCAAAGTCGCGGAGGTACTTTACCACGGTGTTCAGCTCGTCCAGACCCTGGTCGAAGGTCTCGTTCCGGCCCCGGTACTCCTCCAGGGCGGCCAGGACCTCCTGATTGGAGCCCTTGATGGCCATAAACTCCTGGATCTCACCCACCGAATCCTCGTCCAGACCCAGATCGTCGTAGAGCATGATGCCCACCTTCTCGGCGCCGATCTTGGGCAGCTTGTCCACCGTCCGCATAATGTCCCCGGCCCGGTGGTCCCAGCCCAGCATGGCGTAGAAGCCGTTGAGGAGCTTCCGGTTGTTCACCCGGATCTGGAACTTTTTCAGCCCCAGGGCGGTGAAGGTATGGTAGATGATGGCCGGGATCTCGGCCTCGTTGATGATGTCAAGCGCGCCGTCCCCGATGATGTCGATGTCAGCCTGATAGAACTCCCGGAACCGGCCCCGCTGGGCCCGCTCGCCTCGGTAGACCTTGCCGATCTGGTACCGGCGGAAGGGGAAGGAGAGCTCGTTGTAGTGGAGGGCCACATACTTGGCCAGGGGGACGGTCAGATCGAACCGGAGGGACAGGTCGCTGTCCCCCTTCTCAAAGCGGTAGATCTGCTTCTCGGTCTCTCCGCCGGCCTTGGCCAGCAGCACCTCGCTGGCCTCGATGACCGGGGTGTCCAGGGCGGTGAAGCCATACCGGCGGTATGTGTCCTCGATGACGGCCTTGATCCGGTCAAACTGGGCCTGCTGCCGGGGCAGCAGCTCCATAAACCCGGACAGGGTCCGGGGCTTGATTCGTTCCATAGTTGTCCTCCTTGGGTTGCGATTGAAAGCGTTCAGGCGGGAAAGATATGCTGAGGGCCGGTTTTCCCGCTGGGGCTCCATGCTGTTGTGCCAAAAGCATGGGAAAGCCGGGCGGGGAGCCCCCGTCCGGCAGCGGCGGGTATTCCCGCCGTAGAAGGGAAAGGCTGCGGTTACAGGGCGAAGGGCGCGATGCCCGGCCGGACGGCCTCCCGCCAGTCCAGATCGCCCCGGCCCAGGCCCAGGATCAGCATTTCGGCGGTGGCCACGTTGGTGGCCACCGGGATGCTGTACTGGTCGCACAGGCGCATCACATGGTCCACATCGGCGTCCAGCTCGTGGGACTGGGGATCGTTGAAGAAAAGTACCATGTCAATCTCATTGTAAGAGATCCGGGCGCCGATCTGCTGGGCGCCGCCGTGCTTGTGGGAAAGGCACAGTGTCACAGGGAGCCCCGTGGCCTCGGCTACCAGCCGCCCCGTGGTGTTGGTGGCGCAGAGCTGGTGCTTACCCAAAATGCCCGAGTAAGCGATACAGAACTGGATCATCAATTCTTTCTTCCGGTCGTGACTCATCAATGCGATATTCATGTCTTGAAGCCCTTCCTTTCCTGGTATGATCCTTCATCCTTTTTATGTGATGCCATGTCACGTTCCAAAGCGGCCAGGGCATTTGCTCCACTTCCCTTCGACTCGGGCTGGTAGGCAGTCCATGGACTGCCCTCACGCCCTTGCTCCGGTCCAGTGTCACTCTTTGTCCGCTTTTCCACGCTTCTATTTGATTTTCATTACAGGTACCCGCCGCCCCTCGATCCGCAAAGCGATGTTCCGGTACCCGATGGCCGCGCCTTTACTGGCTTTGACGATAAGGGGATAGCCCTGGTTGGCCGCCAGGGAGACCTGGGGATCCTCGGGCACCACCCCCAGCAGGGGCAGTCCGGCGGTATTCATGGCGTCGTCGATGGTGGCCCCCAACTGTTGAAGGAGTTTGCGCTGGACCCGGTTCACCACTAAGTGGATCTGTTCCACCCCCCGCCGGGTGAGCTCCACCACGGTGCGCTGGGCGTCCCGGAGGGCGGAGGCGTCGGCGGTGGAGACCACGACGGCCCGGTCACAGCCGCAGACCGCTAACTCAAAGCCCGGCCCCAGCCCCGCGGGGGAATCCAGCAAAATGTAGCGGAAGCGCTCCCGGGCCTGCCGCAGAAGCGCCTGCATCCCCTCGGGGGTGACTGCCCCGGTGAGGGAAAAGGGAGCGGTGAGCAGGTAAAGCCCCCTGATGTCCGGGTGCTCCACCACCGCCTTGTCCAGCGGGCACCGGCCCTCCACCACGTCGGTGAAGTCCATGAGGGCCCGGTCAGAGAGCCCCAGGGACAGGTCCAGATTCCGCAGCCCCACGTCCATGTCGATGCACAGGGTGGGATGCCCCAATGCGGCCAGGCAGGAGCCTACCGCCCCCACCAAAGAGGTCTTTCCGGTCCCCCCCTTGCCGGAGGTGACAGCGATCACGGTGGCCATATGGGGAACCTCCCTCCCGCCGCGGCCCAAGAGGGCGCAAACGGCAAATCTCGACTGTGTTTGTAAGGCATAAAAGCCGATAAAACCCAGTTTGGAATGATTATACCACGAAAGGCGGTGGTATTCAACGGTTTTTCTTGCTTTTTGATGTGAAAATTCAGTGAATTTTTACGTTTCTTTTTTGGGGCGCTTACAGGGGAGATTTTTTGATTTTTCCCCAGCTCCGGGGCAGTCCCTTCGGCGTGGGGCCCAGCTTTCCGGCCATCACCAGCCGGTGGGTGACGTCCGTGCCGGGAATGGCATAATCCCAACTCCCCAAAGCTTTGGCCCCCAGCCGCTTGACAGCGCTTTCCCCGCTCTCCACCTCCCGGCCGCTCTCCACGCTCTTCATGGCGATGAAGACTCCGCCGGGCTTTACATAGGGCAGGCACAGCTCGCACAGCAGGGGGTAGGCGGCCACCGCCCGGGAGACCGCCAGGTCAAAGGCGTCCCGGAAGCCGCTCTCCAGGGCCAACTCCTCCGCCCTTGCGTGGATGCACCGGACGCCGTCAAGGGAGAGAGCTTCACAGACAGTTTCCAGCCAATGGACCCGCTTGCCCAAAGAATCCACCAGCGTGAGCTGGAGGGAGGGTTCCAGGATCTTCAGCACCACCCCGGGAAACCCGGCCCCGGTGCCCACGTCAATGACAGTCTTGCCGGAAAGCCGTGTCGGGTTACGCAAAGAGGTGGACGCCTCGGGGCCTAACTCCTCCGACTGCGCAAAAATGCTCTGGGCGGCTTGGCCGCCCGCTGCGTTTTCGCTTCGCTCTGTCGTTAGTCCCTCGGCACCTCTTTGCTCCACACCCAAAATGGCTGCGCTGTCCAGAAAGTGCAGCCGGGCCACCTGTTCAGGCTCGGTGATGGCGGTGAGGTTCATGACCTGGTTCTGCTCCAGCAGCAGCCGGGCGTATTCCTCTAATTTTTCGATCTGCTCCCCGGTGGGGGAGAGGCCCATTTCAGAAAGGCCGTTTACGAGTATTTCCCTCATGGCTCCACCTCAAAGCTGTCCCAGCAAAACGGGAAGTCCCTGGATCAGGTTCCAGAGGGCCAGGGCAAAGCTGGCCCCCGACAGCCCGATACAGACAGGCAGGCCGCCCCGGCCTTTGCCTTCCCGGTAACGGAGGATCACCGAGGCTCCCAGCCCCGCCAGGGCGGGGGCAAGGAGGAGCTGGCCGATGCCCTGGGGAAAATCTCCCCGGGCAAAGGCGTATGCCATCAAAAGGGCGTACCCCACGGCGTACACCAGCCCCACCCAGGCCCAGAGCCGCTTCATGGGGGAGGCGTACTCCACAGGGACCCGGAACTCTCCAGCGTCCTGCGTCTCTGCCCGGTCCTGCTCCACGTCGTCCCGCTGGGGGGTGATCCGCTCCCGGGGCTGGGAGGTCAGAGTTTCTTTTTGCTCGTCCGTGGGGGCCACCCCCTCTTTCATAAAATGTGGAAAACTTTTGCGGGAAACCCGCCTGTCGGCTACAAACGTCCCCGTTCGTCCCCAGGGGACTACATTTTTCGTCAGTGAATGTGGAAAACTTATTTTCCGGCCTTAAGAACTTCCAAAATCTCGGTGAGCAGCTTCTCCTCGGCGCTGGGTTCCGGCTCGGGCTCGGGAGCAGGTTCGGGAGCGGGCTCCTCCTTCTTCCGGCGCATGGCGTTGATGCCCTTAATGAGGCAGAACACCGCGAAGGCGATGATAAGGAAATCCAAAATGGTGGCCAGGAAGCTGCCGTAGTTGATGGTCACCGCCGCGGCGATCTCCTCGCCGTTCTCTATGACGGCCTCCTTCAGCACGATCTTCCAGCCGCTGAAGTCCACCCCGCCGGTGAGCATACTCACCGCTGGCATGATCACGTCGTTGACCAGGGAGGTGCTGATCTTGCCGAAGGCGCCGCCGATAATGACGCCAACCGCCATATCCATCACGTTCCCCCGGGCGATGAACTCTTTGAACTCCCCGAAAAATCCTTTTTTCTCTTTCATGTCGATTTCTCTCCTTTTTTTGTTTTTAGGAATGGAGAATCAATATAAGATCTGATATTTTTTGTCCTCTTCTTTGAGGGGCTCTTCCGCGCCGACGCTCTCCGCGGTGGGGGAGGGGATTGGCTCCTCCTTTCTGACCGTGGGGGAGGTCAACTCGCTGTCGGCGTACAGGGCGGATTCCTTTTTGGCGGCGATGACCTGGCGGACGGCGCCGGAAAGGACGCCCTCCCCCAGGTTCAGGCTCGCGTCGGTGTGAACGCCGTCCTGGCTGCGGCCGATCTCCAGAGAGGCCAGAAGGGACTGATAGGTGGTCTTTCCGGTGATGTCGTCATGGGTGATGCTCACAGGGACCACGGTGGCCAGGGCAGCCAGCCGCAGTGCTCTTCTCCAAAACTTTTTCATAATTATGCGCTCCTTTTATTTCTTGGGCTCCAGGACCTTTTTACCGCCCATATAGGGCCAGAGCACCTCGGGAATTTTTACGGTGCCGTCGGCCTGGAGGTTGTTTTCCAGCAGGGCGATGAGCATACGGGGGGGCGCCACGCAGGTGTTGTTCAGGGTGTGGCAGAGCTGGATCTTGCCCTCGGCGTCCTTATAGCGGATCTTCAGCCTTCTGGCCTGGGCGTCCCCCAGGTTGGAGCAGGAGCAGACCTCGAAATACTTCTTCTGCCGGGGGCTCCAGGCCTCGATATCGCAGGACTTCACCTTCAGGTCGGCCAGGTCCCCTGAGCAGCACTCCAGCTGCCGGACAGGGATGTCAAAATTCCGGAAGAGCTCCACCGAGTACTTCCACATCTTCTCGTACCAGTCCTTGGAGTCCTCGGGCTTGCAGACCACGATCATCTCCTGCTTCTCAAACTGGTGGATCCGGTACACGCCCCGCTCCACGCACGTTTTGCGTGCATATCACTGCACGAAGTGCAATATCACCGCCGCAGGCGATATCATTGTGCAACGCACGATATCACCGCCGTAGCGATATCATACGCTCT